>NZ_JBPJSP010000041.1:0-55649 GCF_051225715.1 Azospirillum sp. ST 5-10 | reverse complement strand
ACCACGCCAGAAGCTGCGTGCAGGTGGGACCCGACTGAACATGGGTAAAGTCGAGAATGCGCACACCTTCAAGAGCTCTCTTCATTCCGATAACCTCCCCACCGGTTTCGCCACCATACGTCGTCGGGGCTTGTGAGGGCGCCTGCGTCTGATGTGGCCGGCCGGCCATCACAGGATGCGATCAGGCGTCCCTATTTGAGCCAGTTCTTGATCTCGAGGATCCTCTGGTCTCCTTTCTTCGTGCGAGCATAGGTTCTCCCGTACTGGGTTATGTATTCCTGCACGTATCCCTGCTTGACCAATTCGCACAGGGACGGCCGCACGACGGCGGCCCTCATCTTCGCGACGGTCGTGATCGCGAGCAGTGAAGCGGGGGGCGTCAACACCCCGGGTCCGGGCGTTGCGCGGAGCGTGTTGAGCGTCGCCCAATCGACCGACGTCGGAGAGATCACGGCAGCCTCCCTTCACGTTCGAGCGTGCCGCCTCACCCCCCATGAGCGCGGCGGCTTCCGCAAGTGCGGCCAAGCGGTCGAGTCCAGCCTGCAGCCTCAAGTTAACTTGAGGTCAAGGTCGAAATTCGCGTGATCCGCCTTGGACAGCGTGTCGGCAGGGGGATGCCCGGCCTTGGCCGAGCTTCGAGCGGCAATCCGGCCGCCGTCCCGGTGCCCGCGGCCGGTCCTTTGGGGAGCGAGGGGCGCCGCCCGGTGAAACGGCCCTTGACCTCAAGTTAACTTCAGGTCGTAGGGTCGCCTCCGTGACGTCGGCTTGCCGTGACCGCGGGGAGAAGGAGCCGGGGTCCCGGGCGATGTCGACGCACGAATGGCGGCATCGGCCTGTGGCCGCACTCTGTCGAGACGGGCCTCACCTCAGCCAGTGCCGGGTAGAGACAGACGATGACGCCATAGAGACAAGCAAGGAGGCGGATATGCTGCCCTGCCAGCAGAACAGCCCTCGGGAGCCTGCTGTGAAAAAGATGGCGCCGGGCCGATTCGTTCTCCTGACATTGGTGTGTTGTGCCGGTTGGTTGGTGATTTACGCCATTGAGAAAAATAAATGCGTCGACGATGTGGTGTTGACTGCGGCGATCATAATGGCGTCGGTCGCTTGTGTCTTCCTCATGCGCCGATAATTGTTCCTTTCGCTCTCGATCCGGCGATGAAAATTGCAGAGCATCCGCAAATCCCAAGAAGAAGGGGAATCGAAACGATGCGCTTCGATCAGAACGCGGCAAACGACGTGCGGTGTGGCCGATGAAATCGCGGTCTGCCCTGTTCCGACCGATCCTGGCAGGGGCGCACCTGCAGGATCGCCTCGTCGGTTGCGGCGGTGCCCTGCTCGGCATCGCCCTGACGGGACTCATATGTCGCAATGTCCTGAGTTCCCCGGCGCTCGTCGCCCCCATGGGGGCGACCGCCGTCCTGCTGTACGCCATCCCGTCCAGTCCGCTGGCTCAGCCGTGGCCGATCATCGGGGGGAACACGCTTTCCGCTCTGGTCGGCGTTCTGGTGGCGCGGTTCATTCCCGATCCCATGCTCGCCGGTGCTCTAGCCGTTGCCGTGGCGATCGCCGTGATGTCGGTGACGCGATGCCTGCACCCGCCGGGCGGGGCGGCGGCGCTGACGGCCGTGCTGGCCGGCCCGCAGGTGATCGGCCCCGGGTTCGACTTCGTCCTGTCGCCGGTCGCCATCAACTCGGCGCTCATGGTGGCCGCCGGTTGGGCGTTCCACCGATTCTCGGGGCACTCCTATCCGCATGTCACGGCGGCCAAGCCGGTCGGCTCGCATGCCACGGCCGATCCGCCGCCTCAGATGCGGGTCGGGATCACGACGGACGATCTCGATGAGGCCATCGAGGACTTCGGCGAGGCCCTCGACATCAGCAGCGAGGACCTCCAGACCCTGTTCCTGCAAGCCGAACTCCGGGCGATGGAGAGACTGAAGCCGGACATCCGGTCGGCCGACATCATGTCACGTGCCGTCGTTGCGGTGGGCATGGACGAGGTGCCGAGCGTGGCGCGGGAGAAGCTCGTGGCCCACGGCTTCCGGACGCTGCCCGTTGTCGACGCGCGGTCCGCCGTGGTCGGCATGGTCGGGCATGGGCAGCTTGCCCGCCCCGGCCTGCGCATTGCCGACATCATGGTACCCGCGATCACCGCGCGGCCGGACACGCCGGCCTTTCACCTGCTCCGACATCTGTCGGACGGGCGGGTGCACGAAGTCATGATCGTCGACCCTCAACAGGCGCTCCTCGGCATCGTGACCCAGACCGACCTGCTGGTGGCGTTGGCGCGTGCCGCTCTGACGCGGTCCGCCCGGCATGCCGCATAGGGTCGGGCGGTCGAAGACCGGTGCGCGCCGGCCCGACCCGAACGGGGGTTTCCCGTCGCCGGGACCGTGGGAGCGGAGGAGCGACCGGGCGGACCGATGGGACCAGCCGCCTTGGACCTGGCGCCACCGCCTTGGCTGATGCCGTCGCGAGATCGCCGTCGCGAACTCGCCGCCGCGAACCGCTGCCGTCAGCGACATCTCGGCTCCCCTGTCTCCTCCGCACGACGGCTGCCGCAGGCCGAGCGGCGCCGTCGGCGTCTCGCCATGGCGCTGCCGATCGTGCGTCATCGAAGCTGGCGGTGAAGGCTCTCGTGGTCCTCGACGTGCCAGGTGTCGGTGATCCTGCCATCGACGATGCGCATGATGTCGGTCGCGAGATAGTCGATCCGCTGGCCTCTCCCCTGGGTGCCGTCGCGCTGGCCGAGGAAGCGGCCGGTGACGCGAAGCAGGCTGACGACGCGGTCGCCGGCGACGATCTGCTGCAGGACATGGACGCGGCCGTTGGGGAAGGCCGCGCGAAACCTGCGTTGCGCGGCGATCAGGCCGGCCGGTCCCTGCGGCCGGCCGGCCGGGAGCGTGTGATCGACGCAACCGGGCGAGACCGTCTCGTTGAAGAGAAGCTCGCTGCCATTGTTCCAAAAGCCGTAGTAGCTCCGGGCGGTCGCCGCGACGGCGTCGTCGCCTGTCCCCGGCGGGCCTATGATTTCCTCGGGCAGGGCCATCCGCACCGCGCGATCGTCGTGCACCGCCTCGACCGTCCAGTCCGGGGCTGGCGTTCCGTCGCAATCGCGCCACCGTCGCAGCCAGGTCGCCAGGTCGACGACCGCCAGTTGCCGCTCGGCGTTGAAGGTCCTGTCGACCGGCCACGCGACACCCTCCGGGCGCGCGAAGGCGAGCCGATACTTGCGCATGGCGTCGTCGGGATGGGCCGACACCTCGGCCTCCAGTTCGGGCACGGTCCAGAGGACGCGTTCGACGCTGCGGCCGAGAACCCGGTCGACCGTGTCCGCGAGCTGGCGGTAGGTGAAGGTGTCGCCGGCGACGAACAGGATGCGGCCGTCGACCATCGGGCGGGAGGCGACCGCCAGGGCGGTCAGGCGCCCGATATCCTCCGGCGTGGTGACGGTCAGCCGATGGTCCCAGTCGCCGAGCGCATGGACCCGGTTGCGCTGCAGATCGACCAGGCCGAACGCGGGCAGGAAGACGAAGCTGGTGAACATGCCGGTGGACAGGATCGTCCACGTCACCGCCGATTGGGCGCGCAGCATGTCGCGGACGTCGAGCTGCTCGTCCCACACCTCCTGGCCGCTGCCCCGGCCGACCACGTCATAGTCGACGCCGAACTGCCACGGCACATAATGGGCGACGCCCGCCGCGAGGACGGCCGCCGTGATCTTGCGTTGGGTGCCTGGTCCGCCGACGAAGCCGGTGCAGCAGATGACCTGGGTGAAACGCGCGAAGATCGCGGCCAGTTCGGCGACGCCCGTCGTCGCGAGATCCGCTTCGACGACGTCGACGCCGAGCGCGCGTAGGGCGGGGATCTGATCGCCGTGTGCCGATCGCAGCAGTACGGAAATGGACGGAACGCGGCCCAGCCCGCGAAGCCGGGCAAGCTCCACCAGCACCGCCGTTCCAAGTTCGCCGGCGCCGAGTACGAGGATGGAATCGTCGGTGGTGATGCTATCTGACATGTTCGTGTCTCCTTGGGAGCCACCAACATGGTCCATCGACAACACGAGCAGAAGAAGGCACAGCTTTGATACTGCAAGATCATCCGGACTTCTCCGACGTCATTCGCCGTTCCAAGGAAGCCTGCGAGGCGCTCAGCGAAGCCGACGACGGTCTGAAGCGCGAGATATTGGCCCACGCCGGCAATCGCTGGTCGCTGGCCGTGGTGTACGCGCTCGGGGCGGACGGAACCTTGCGCCACGCGGCTCTCGCGCGGCGGTTGGACGGCGTGACGCAGCGCATGCTGACGCGGACGCTGCGCCAGCTGGAGCGCGACGGGCTGATTGCCCGGCACGACTACGGGGAAGTGCCGCCGCGCGTGGAGTACGGCCTCACCGATCTCGGCCGCGGCTTGCTGGTCGGCATGATCCCGCTGTGGACCTGGGTCATCGACAACGCGGAGGCATTCCGCACGGCACGGGTTCGCTATGATCGGAGGGAGTGACGCGTCGCCTGCCGCATGCCGGACGGCGGTTCACCGGCAGGTGGCGGCGGTCCTGCCGTGCCTCGGCGTCGGCGGCGCTCGATGATCGTGTCCCGGCATGGCCGGGGTGATGCGGAAATCAATTGCTTTCCAGTTTCCGTATCGCTGGTTTCTTCCAAGCAGGAAAAGGCAAGTTGCCCATCCGAAGATCCACCCTGTGAAGCCGCCGCAGGCGCCTCGATGGGGACGCGGCGGTTGTCGCAATTCGGCGGCCCCTGCGCACCGCCCGCCCGCGCCGCCGCCCGGGCCGAGCGGCCGCCGCGGGGCGTCCGGTCACGCGCGGTCGCCGTCCCGGTCGCCGCCCCGGCCGACGTCGGCGTTGACGTAGCGGACGAACGACACCAGGAAGCGCTCGCGCGACGCGCCCAGCGCCACCCCGGCGCGCCCGGTGCAGTCCTCCAGCATGGCCACCAGACTGTCGGGCGGGCAGACCGGCTCCAGCGAACGGACGATGCCGGCCGCGACCGACAGGGCCGACCGCTTGGCCGGCTCCGGGGTGTCCAGCCGCGCCGCCATGGCGCGGGCCACCCGGGCGTGGACCCGGGCGCGAAGCTGGTCGACCTGGGCCTGGTAGGTGGCGTCGAGCTGCACCTCCTTGGCGGCGGTCTGCACCTGGGCCAGCGCCTGCACCGTGCGCGAGAGGTCCTCCAGGTCGTCGGCCGACGGCAGATCGGCGGCGGACGCCGCGGAGAAGGTGCGGATGTTCTCGGCGACGGCGGCGAGGAAGCGCTCGTCCAGGAACGCGCGCAGCTGGCGCTGGGCTTCCCTCACCCGGTGGGCGACGCGGCGGCCCTGGCGGCCGGAGACGCCGCGCAGGGACCGCAGGGAGTCCAGGGTCTGCTGCACGCTGTCGGCGGCGTCGAGAAGCTGTTCCGGCGTCTCCACCGGGATGCGCAGCAGGCGGTCGATCCGCTCGCCCTCGCGGGTCGCGACGTTCAGGCACAGCTCGTCCACCACCTCGCGGTTCGCCGGGTCGATGGCGGCGGCGAGGGCGTCGACGACGCCGTTCATGTACGGCGCGGTGTCGCCGCCGAGGATCAGGCAGAGGAAGAACAGCATCAGCCGGCGCCGTTCCCGGCCGCCGTC
Source organism: Azospirillum sp. ST 5-10 (assembly GCF_051225715.1). Lineage (NCBI taxonomy): Bacteria > Pseudomonadati > Pseudomonadota > Alphaproteobacteria > Rhodospirillales > Azospirillaceae > Azospirillum > Azospirillum sp. ST 5-10. The sequence goes on along the minus strand of NZ_JBPJSP010000041.1, from coordinate 50,024 downwards.
GGTGGCGTCCAGCGCGAGGTCCGACACCGTCCGGGCGCAGGCCCCGCCGTCGTCGCCCATGGCCCTGGCCGCGACGATGTGGCGCTTCGCCTCGGCGAGATGGCCGCGCATGCGGTAGACGGCGAGGATGTCCGCCACCAGCTGCCAGAAGTCGGCCTGGACCGCCGTGCCGCGCGCGGCCAGGCCGGGATCGGCCGCCGCCCGCTCCGCCAGCGCGGCCAGCGCCGCCTCGAAGGCGCCGTACGCCGGCTCCAGCGCGTCGGCGTCGGGCGGCACCCCGAGCCCGAGCCGCTCCAGCCGCTGCAGGACGGACCGGTCGGCGACGTGGCCTTCCAGCAGCGTCCACAGCGGCTGGAGGATGGCGCGGGGGACGTGGCCGAGGGGTGCCGCCTTGGGCACGGCGTTGCACAGCAGCGGCTCGAACGGCTGGCAGAACACCCGCAGCGGGGTGATCCGCCGCGGCGGACGGATGCGCCGCAGGTGGTCGCGCATCCGTCCGAGGAAGGCGGTGCGGACCGACGCCGACGGCATCATCTCCACCAGGGCGTAGACCTTGCGCGCCTTCTCGTCCGAAAGCGCGGCGATGTCCAGGGTCTCGGCGATCTCGGCCATGGTCGGTCCTGTCGGAGAAGGGAGGCGACGTCCTCCATGTTGGTATCCGCGGCTGTGCTGTCAGATGGCTTCGCGGGCTACCACCATGCGTCCGCGGGGGTAATGCCGATTTGGGGGAAGCGTTGGTGCCGTCCTTACCCTAATTCTGGTTGTGCCGGTGCGGACGGGCGGCGTCGACGGGAGAGGCCGTGTCCCCATCGGCGATGGCACGCAGACGCCCGAACGACGGTCCTTCGGAGAGAACACGATGCCGGACAGCCTCGAACTGACGGACGCCACATTCCTCAACGGTTCGCCCTCGACCTTCGAGAAGCGCGGGACGACCGTGCCGTTCACCACCCCGGCGCTGCAGTACGCCCGCGTCCGCCGCGGACGGGACGGTGGGCTGGAGGTGCTGGTCGACGGCTTCTCCGGCGGGCGCTGCGTCTACGTCCTGCCGTGGGCCGTCATCCCCGACCTGTTCCGCCTGACCCTGCACGACCGGGCGCTGCACGCCGAGATCTCCTTCTCCGGCGCGGCGACGCCCGACCGCTTCCGGCTGGCGGCCTACCGGGTGGCGCGCAGCGGCCTCGGCGGGGCCGACATGATCGAGCTGGGCCGGCGCACCATCGAGTGCGCCGCCGACGAGCAGGTCACGACCAAGCATCATCTGCTGGTCCGCGTCATCGAGCTGACCGGCCTCGACGTCCGCGGCCGCGCCCTGACGCTGGACTACGTGAACTCGGCCGAGGGGCAGGCGGCCGTCCGCGAGGCCTTCCGCCGGCTGGCCGCCTGCATCGGCGATTCGGCGCAGAACTGCCTCGGCAGGATCCATGAACTCAGCATCGTGCTGCAGCCCGTCGGTTTCGACGCCGACGGCCAGCGCGGCGGCCTGCGCCGGCTGGTGCAGCGCCTCGGCGCCTTCCGCGACGCGGTGGCCTGCGCCGACCTCGGCGCCGTCAGCCAGAAGATGGCGGAGGTGGCGCAGGTGACCTTGGGCGTCAGCCAGGACCTGTTCCGCTCGGCCGACCAGGGCGTCGGCGACATCGTGCCCTTCCTCGTGCATTGGGACGCCAAGGTGCGCGCCCTCAAGGCCGACCTGGAGCGGCTGTCGTGGCTGCTCGACGGCTGGGCCTACGTGTTCGACCTCTGGGACGATGCGGTGGCGCAGGGCAAGATCAAGCCGCAGCGGGTCGCCGAGATCATGCGCCTGCTGCCGATCGTGCCCAAGAGCGAGTTCAACGCCACCCAGGCGCCCTCCCTGGCCGAGCTCGCCCATCCCAAGTCGCGCCGGGTGCTGCCCAACGAGGACTGGCGGACCGGCGCCTTCGACGAGGAGATGGCGCGGCGCCTGGAGCGCGCCGCCGTCGCCGCCTGACGGGGGAGAGGGAGACATGGATGCGACCGTCGATCTCGCCATGGACGTCGTGGTCTGGATCGTCGCCGCCGCCCTGGCGGGGGCGCTGGTCCTGGCGACCGTCGTCGACACCGTGCGGCTGATCGCCGCCCGGGTCCGGCTGGCCTCGGGCCGCCAGCTCGTGGCCCGCCAGAAGCGGCAGATTCGTGCCCAGGAGTTGCGCGCCCAGGAGCTGCGTGCGGACGTGGAGCAGAGCAAGCGCGCCCTGCAGGCGCTGAAGGACGCGCGCCGCGACGCGGTGGCCGCGCTGAAGGCGCTCGACGCCGTCCAGGTGGAGCTGGTGCACGAGATCGGCGCGCCCGCCGCCGCGCACCGCCGCTTCCGCTACGCCGTCTCCTGCCCCGCCGGGCTCGGCCAGGTGAGCTCGAAGAACGTCGTGTTCCACAAGGACATCTGGAAGTTCACCAACGTCGCCGAGGTGTGGACCGCCACCCGCGATCAGGCCGGCGAGATCGTCGCGTCCGCCTTCACGGCGCGCAGCGGGCTCGCCGCGCGTCCGCTGAAGCCGATCCGCGACGCCAGGGCATCGGCGGACGCGTCGGCGGGGGCGGCGAAATGGGCGGCGTAGTCGGCGTCTTCACCCTCGGCGCCCTGATCGCCGCCAACGTCGCCGTCGACCGCTGCCTGCGCCGCAAGCGCCGGGAGGTCGAACGCCAGCGCGCGGCGCTGGTCGACCAGATCAAGGGCCACGCCGGCGAGGCCGCGGAGCGTCGCGACGCGAACGGCCGCGTGGAGGCCGAGTTGCGATCGTGGAAGGCGGCGGTCGAGAAGGCGCAGCAGGATCTCGAGCGGGTCAGGGGCATGCTCGCCGCACGCCGCCAGGCGCGGCCGGTGCGCTACTACGTGTTCGACCGCCTCGAAGGGCGTCTCGGCGAGGTCTGGCTGGTCACCGTCAAGGCGGCCGGCCGGAACCTGCCGTGGAGCGGGACGCGGCCCTATCTGGTGGTCGCCGAGAACGAGCGGCTGGCGCGGGAACGGACGATGCTGCGCTTCGCCCGCAGCGCCGGCTACCAGATCCTGTCGGTGGCGCCCTCGCCGCTTCCCGAGCTCATCGTCCAGATGCAGACGGCGGAGTTCGGCAAGGCGGCGGAGCGGCGCTGAGCCGGCCGCTCCGCTTCGGGGCTGACGGGGGGCCGGCGGTCGGCTATGCAAGGGGTCGCCGAAGCCGCCACGGGAACGCCCCGCCATGGGCAACCGCCTTCTCGACGAATTCGACGCCGCCCTCGACGGCGCCCGCGACGGTGCGCCCAACGGCTCCCCCGACGGTGCGCCGCCCGCCCGCCCCGCCGTCCCCTCCCCGGCCCCTCCGCCGTTGGACGGCGCCGACGCCGCGCTGCTGGCCGACGCCGCGGCCGGGCTGGCGCGCCTCGACGCCACCGTGGCGATGCTGCCGGAGCACCGCCGGCGCGGCTGGCTGGCGCGGCGCCAGCTGCGCGAGGCGATGGCCTCGGCCCGCCTCGACGGCGACATGGTGGATGTCGACGACCTGCTGCTCGCTGAACTTGATACGCTGCCGCGCCCGGGCGACGTCGACCTCGGCGCCGGGCGGTGGGTGCTCGGCATGCTGCGCTCCGCCGCCGTGCGGACGCCCCGCCAGATCTTCACGCCGCGCCGGCTCGGCGCCTTCGCCCGCCTGCGCCTGAAGGGCGCGCCGGTGGAGGACGAGCGGGTGCGCTGGCTGACCGGCCGGCTGGCGACGCCGCACGTGGTGCGCGAAGCGCTCGAGCGGGCGTTGGACGGCGCCGCGCTGCGCGCCCTCGCCGACCGCGCGCCGCCGGTGGCGGCGGCGGCGGTGCTGGCGCGCTGGCACGGCAGCGGCGCCGCCGACGCGGTGGCCGGCGCCCCCGGGCGCATCCTGGCGGAGATGTGGCTGCGTCGCGGCGGCTGGCTCGCCCTGCCGGTGGCGGCGGTCGCCACCGGCTTCCTCGGCCACCGCGACCGCTACCGGCCTGCGGCCGATGCGGCGTGGACCCGCAGCCTGCTGGAGGCGCTGGTCCGTTCGAGCGAGGAGGGGTTGCAACTTCAGCGAAGACTCGAGGCGGCGGAGCGCGCCATCCTGCTGGCCTGTCCGCCGCGGCGGGCTTCCAGCCTGCCGGCGCTGGCCGCGCTGCTGGCCGAGCGGCCGGCGCTCACCGCGGAGGACGCGGCGTCGGCCCTGGCCCTCACCGACCGCGCCGCGCGCGGCCTGCTCTCCCGCCTTGCCGACCGCGGCGTGGTGCGCGAGCTGACCGGGCGCCGGTCCTTCCGGGCCTTTGCGATCGCGCTGTAGAGGGGCGTCCCGCCACCCGTCAACAGGTGATCCCGCCGTCGACCACCAGCGTCTGTCCGGTGATGAAGCGCGCGTCCTCGCCCACCAGGAAGGCGACGACGGCCGCCACCTCGGCCGGCTCCGCCAGGCGGCCGAGCGGCGTGCGGTTGACGATCTGGGCGCGCTGGCGCTCGCCCAGCGAGGCCGACAGCTCGGTCGCCACGTAGCCGGGCGCCACGGCGTTGACGGTGATGCCGCGGCGGCCGACCTCGCGGGCCAGGGCGCGGGTCATGCCGTCGAGCCCGGCCTTGCTGGCGGCGTAGGCGGCGAGGCCGGTGTAGCCGCGCTGGGCGACGATGGAGCTGATGGAAACGATCCTCCCGCCGGGGGGCTGGCGCAGCATCCGGCGCAGCGCCAGGCGGGTCACCCGCAGGGCGCCCAGCAGGTTCACCTGCAGCAGCTGCTCGGCGTCGACGGTCGGGAAGGTGGCGAGCACCCCTTCCCCGGCGATGCCCGTGTTGTTGACGAGGCCGTAGAGGTCCTGCCCGTCGAGCCACTCCGCGAGGCCGGCGAACAGCGCCTCCTCCTGCGCCGGGTCGCCGATGGCGCAGGCGATCCGGTGCAGCCGCGCGGCGCCGTGCGCCGCCTCCAGCCGGTCGAGGGCCGGGCTGCGGCTGCGGCTGCAGGTGGCGACCCGGTAGCCCTCGGCCAGCAGCCGTTCGACGATGGCGAGGCCGATGCCGCGGCTGCCGCCGGTGACGAGGACCGCGCGCGCGTTGAGGTCGGTCATGTCCGCGCCTTCTTGTGGGTGGCACCGGTGGCGAGCGCCGCGACGAAGTTGACGACGCGCGGCACCTTGTGATCCTGCAACAGCGCCCGCGCCCGGTCGAGCAGGAGGCGCCGCGCCTCGGCCTCGTCGCTGCCCGGCACCAGCACCACCTCGGCCGCCACCAGGGCGCCGGTGATCGGGTTGCGGCGGCCGTAGACACGGGCGTCGGCGACCATCGGCAGGGCCAGCAGCACCTCCTCCACCTCCTCGGGCTGGACCTTGGCGCCGCCGACGTTGATGGTGCCGTCGGCGCGGCCGCGGAACAGCACGCGGTCCCCCACCCGCTCCACCCGGTCGCCGGTGACCAGCCAGCCGGACGCCGGCCCCCCGCCGGCGTAGCCGCGCATGGCGCGCGGGCTGCGCACCTCCAGCACGCCGTCGCGGATGCGCAGGGCGCAGCCGTCGACGCCGCCGTCGAGCCAGGCCGCGGGGAAGCCGGCCCGGCCGTCCTTGACGGCGAACAGCGCCCCGGCCTCGGTGGAGGCGTAGATGTGGGCGATCCCGGCGGCGGGCCACGCCGCGGCGAGGCGGTCGAGCGTGCCCTGGTCGGCGGCTTCGCCGCCGAGCGTGATGCGGGTGAGCGGCACCGCCGCCGCGTCCGGCCCCAGCGCGGTCAGGAAGGCGCGCCAGAAGGTCGGCGTTCCGCTGGCGAACCCCGGGGCGTGGCGGTGCGCCGCGTCGGCCAGCCGGGCGACCGAGGGGGTGGCGGTCGCCACCAGCCCGGCGCCCGACGACAGCGCGGTCAGCAGCACCTGCAGCCCGGCGAAGCTGGCGGGGTGGTAGGTGAGCAGCCAGCGCCGCCCGTCCGCGACCCGGCGTTCGGGGATGCGGCCGAGCAGGGCGGGCAGGCGGTGGCGCGCCAGCTTCGGCGTGCCGGTGGTGCCGGAGGTCGCCAGCCACACCTCGCCGTTTCCCTGCCCTGCCCCGCCCGGCCGGAGGGTCAGGGCGTCGCCGTCGCCCAGCACCGCTCCCGGCTCCAGCCCCTCGGGCTCCGCCGGGTCGCGCAGCAGCACGGCGTCGGCGCCGGCGGCGAGTGCGGCGAGCAGCCCGGCGGCGAGCGTGTCGGCCTCGGCCGTGGCGACGGCGAGCCGGTGGCAGCCGCCCGCCCGCAACCGCTGCGCCAGGGCGGTGACGCGCCGGCCGAGCGCCGCGGCGTCGACCCGGCGGTCGTCGACCAGGAGGTCGCCCGCCCCTTCCGTCAGGCGCCGGACGGGCCCGTCCATGGCGCTCAGCCCGGTGCCGCGGCGTAGAGCGCCGCCAGCTCGCCGGCGGTCTGGAAGGTGACGAAGCCCTCGCGGAAGGGGTCCTTGCCGGTGCGCTCCTCCAGCTCCACGACGACGGTGGCGAGGTCCAGCGAGTCGATGCCGAGGTCGCCGCCCAGCAGCCGGGTGCCGGCGTCGATGGCCGGCGGCTCCAGCCCCTTCTCGCGCAGCTTGGCGGCGAGGAGCTCGACGATCAGGCTGAGGGATTCGGCGGGGGTCATGGCTGGCGGGGCCCGGCTGGCAAGGGGGACGGTGATCCTGCTTCCCGCAATTTGCGGCCCCTGTCAACCGCCGTCACGCTGGCCGTCGTCACCTGTGCATCACCGGAGTTGACACACACCGTCAACCTACCCGAAGGTGGCGCCGTTCCCACGCGAAGGAGGCCCCCGTGCCGCACGAGATGACGGGCGAGGAGCTGCGCAGCTACCGAGAGCAGCGCGGCATGAACCAGCAGGCGCTGGTCTCCTGGCTCAACGAACGCCTGAGCCGCCGCTACGACCGGGCGAAGATCTCGCGCTGGGAAACCGGGGCCGAACGCATCCCGCAGATCGTCGCCTCGGCGCTCAAGGACGGGACCGAGCCGGTGGGCATCCCCGCCGTCGCCGCGCGCGGCGCCCCCGTCGTCTTCTGCGCCGCCAACCAGAAGGGCGGCGTCGCCAAGACGACGACCTGCGTCAACGTCGCCTGGCTGCTGGCGTCCGCCGGCAGCCGGGTGCTGCTGATCGACTGCGACCCCCAGGCCAACGCCACCGTCCATCTCGGCACCGATCCGCACGAGCAGGAGCTGGGCAAGGCGACGCTGACCCACGCGCTGAAGTCGACACGGCCGATGCGCGAGTTCGTGACGCCGGTGTGCGACGGCGCCTTCGATCTGCTGCCCGCCTCGATCTCCCTGGCGGCCACCGACCGCGAGTTGCTGCGCCAGCCCAACGGCACCCTGATCCTGCGCGCCAAGATCGCCCAGCTCGCCGGCCACTACGACTACGTCGTGCTCGACTGCCCGCCGCACCTGGGCGAGCTGACGGTGTCGGTGCTGAACGCCGCCGACCAGCTCCTCATCCCGACGCAGACCGAGCTCCTGTCGATGATGGGCATCCCCCAGCTCTTCGAGACCATCGCCGGCGTGCGCGAGCTGGTGAACCCCCACCTGCGCATCCTTGGCATCCTGCCCACCATGTACAGCCCGCGCCGCCTGCAGGACGAGCAGGTGATGAGCGAGCTGCGGGACCTGGCGGCGGCGGAGAACCTGCGATTGTTCTCGCCGGTGAAGCGCGCCGCCGACTACACCAAGAGCGTCATGGCCGGCCGGCCGGGTCTCGCCATCAACCCGAATTCGGCGGGAGCCGAGAGCTACCAGGAGATCGCCGACGCGCTCCTGGAGCTAGCCAAGGAAGGAGTGCGCCATGGCGCGTAAGCTCGACCTGTCCAACACCGCCCAGTTCCGCAAGGCGCTGAGCCGCGCCGGCACCGCTTCGGGGGCGGCGGCCAACGCCGCCCTGTTCGGCCTGTCCAGCCGCATGCGCTACCGCGAGATCCCGCTCGCCCAGGTCGAGCCGAATCCCGAGCAGCCGCGGCGCGACGCCCGGCACGCTGATATTGAAACGCTGGCCGCCTCGATCGCCCAGAGAGGCCTGCTGCAGCCGATCAACGTGCAGGAGGTGGCGCCCGACCGCTTCCGCATCGTCGCGGGGGAGCGCCGCTACTGGGCCTTCCACAGCCTGGAGCGCGAGGCCATCCCGGCGCTCGTCATCGACACCGACGATCCCCAGGCGCTGGCGCTCCTGGAGAACGTCCAGCGCGTCGACCTGCACCCCATCGAGCTGGCGCAGTCGCTGCGCCGCCTGATCGAGGACAAGGGGCTGGTGCAGGAACAGGCGGCGGTGCTGATCGGCCGCTCCCAGGAATACGTCGCCCGCCTGCTGGGCATCCTCAAGCTGCCCGCCGACATCCTGGATGAGGTGCCGGCGCGCCCGGGCGTCTCGGTCTCCGTGCTGATGGAGCTGGCCGAGCTGGGCGACGCGGGCGTGCAGCGGGCGCTGTGGACGCGGGCCGGCGACGGCCTCACGGTCAAGGAGATCCGCCAGGCCAAGCAGGCCCGCAGGGACGGTGGGGCGGTCGCCGCCGGCCCGGTGCCGCCCTACGATCCGCTGCTGCGCAACCTGCGCCGGACGGTGTTCCGCCTGCGCGCGCTCGATCGCGACGGGGTGCCGCTGGACGAGGCCCGCCGGGACGAGCTGCGGAACCTGCGCGACGAGATCGACGCCATGATCGGCGATTAGACGTCTAATCGATCCCGCGAGTGGCTGCGCCGATGCACGCTTCGCCCCCACCCTCCCCATGCCGCGCATGGGGGCCTTCCCCGATGTGATCGATCCCGCGATTAGACGTCGAATAATCCCCCTGCCCCAGCGAAGCCCGCCGCGCATGACCACCGTCTCCGCCCCCCGCAGCACCCCCGCCGCCTCCGACACGCCGGAGGCGCTGCTGGCGCTCGCGGTGAAGCAGCACCAGGCCGGCCGCCTGGCCGAGGCGGAGGCCCTGTACCGCCGCGTGCTGGCGCGCCGGCCCGGCCATGTCGGGGCGCGGGCCAACCTGGGCGCGGCGCTGCGCGCGCAGGGCAGGGTCGGCGCGGCCGTCGCCTGTCTGCGCAACGCACTGATGATCGATCCGGGAAACGCCGGCGTCCACTACAACACCGGCAACGCGCTGCGCGCCGCCGGCGTGCCCGGGGAGGCGGCCGCCCGCTTCGCCGCCGCCGCCCGGCTCCAGCCGGAGAACGCCGAGGCGCACAACAACCTCGGCCTGACGCTGCGCGACCTCGGGCGGGACGGGCGCGCCATGGCCGCCTTCCGGCGCGCGCTGGCGGTCCGCCCCGACCACGCGGAGGCGCTGAACAATCTCGGGCTGGCGCTCGGGCCGGCCGGCGGCGGGCGGACCCTGGCCGCCTTCGCGCGCGCCGTCCGCGTGCAGCCCGACCGCTCCGACCTGCGTTGCAACTTCGGCGTGGCGCAGAAGGAACACCGGCGGCCGGCGGAGGCCGCCGAGACGCTGCGCCGCGCCGCCGCGCTGCGGCCCGACCACGCCGACGGCTGGTACAGCTTCGCCAACGCCCTGCGGGAATCCGACCGGGGCGCGCAGGCCGAACCGCTCTACCGCCGCGCGCTGCGCCTCGCCCCGGGCCATGCCGACGCCTGGAACAACCTCGGCCTGGCCCTCACCGGACTGGAGCGGCTGGACGAGGCGGTGCCCACCCTCGAACGGGCGCTGGCGCTGCGCCCGGACTACGCCGAGGCGTTCAACAACCTGGGCGCCGCGCTCAAGGAACGCGATGCGCTCGACGCCGCGACGGCGGCCTTCCACCGCGCCCTGGCGGTCCGGCCCGGCTTCCCCGAGGGCTTCATCAACCTCGGCGTGGTGCTGAAGTTCAAGGGCGACCTCGACGGCGCCATGGAGTGCTACCGCCGCGCCGTCACCCCGGGCAACGCCCCGCCCTACGCCTTCTACAACATGGGCAACGCCTTCCAGGCCAAGGGCGATCTCGACGGCGCCATCGCCAGCTTCGACCGGGCGGTGGGGCTCGACGCGGAGTACGTCGACGCCCACTGGAACCTGTCGCTGGCCCTGCTGGCGCGCGGCGACTTCGCGCGGGGCTGGGCCAAGTACGAATGGCGCTGGCGCAACAAGGGAACGCCGCCGCGGGATTTCCCGCAGCCGCAGTGGACGGGCGAGGACATCGCCGGGCGCACCATCCTGCTGCACGCCGAACAGGGGCTCGGCGACACGCTGCACTTCGTGCGCTACGCGCCGATGGTGGCGGCCCGCGGCGCCCGGGTGGTGCTGGAGGTGCAGGGGCCGCTGGTGCGGCTGCTGGCGCCGATGCTGGGGCAGGGGGTGGCGCAGATCCTCGCCAAGGGCGATCCCCTGCCCGCCTTCGACGTGCACTGTCCGCTGCTCAGCCTGCCGCTGGCCTTCGGCACGCGGCTGGAGACGATTCCGGCGGAGATCCCCTACCTTCACCCGCCCGTCGCTGAAGTTGAAACGTGGCGCGGCCGCCTGCCGGCCGACGGCCGGCTGCGGGTCGGCCTGGTGTGGGCCGGCAACCCGCGCAAGGAGGTGCCGGGCGCCAACGCGGTGGACCGCCGCCGCTCCATCGCGCTGGCCCAGCTGGCGCCGCTGGCGGGTACGCCGGGGGTGCGCTTCTACAGCCTGCAGAAGGGCGACGACGCGTCGGCCCAGGCGAAGGAACCGCCGCCGGGCCTCGAGCTGGTGGACTGGATGGACGGCGTGGGCGATTTCGCCGACACCGCCGCCTTCGTGAGCCATCTCGATCTGGTCGTCGGCGTCGATACGTCGGTGGTCCACCTCGCCGGGGGCATGGGCAAGCCGGTCTGGGTGCTGTCCCGGTTCGACGGCTGCTGGCGCTGGCTGACCGGCCGCGACGACAGCCCCTGGTACCCGAGCCTGCGGCTCTACCATCAGGAGAAGGCGGGCGACTGGGCGCCGGTCATCGACCGTCTGGCGCGCGACCTGCGCGCATGGGCGGCGGGCCTTCGCGCGTAACAAGGTCGGTCGGGCCGCCGTTGAAGGGGGGCGACCCGTCGCCACCGCTTCGCAAGGAGGTCCGACATGCGAAAGGGACTGAGGCTGACGGCCATGGCGGCCGGCATCGCCGGCGTGCTGTCCGGGGCGCCGGCCGCCGCCGAGGGGGCGCCGGCCGGCCCGGCCGGCGACGCGCCCGGCGTGGCCGTCCTCCCACCGCCGGCGCCGCCGGCGACGCCGGAACTGATCGGCCGCACCGTCGTCGGCCGGAACGGCGAACGGCTGGGCGAGGTGGCCGACGTCCTCGTCGACGTCCGCGGCAACGCCCGCATCCTCGTCGTCGCCCTGGACGACACGATGGTTGCCGGCAAGCAGGTCGGCGTCGACATCAAGAAGGGGCGGGTCGCCCTGCGCGACGATCGGATCGCCGTGGACGGGCTGACCCGTGCCGACCTCGCCGCCCGGCCCGGCGTCGACGAGGACGAGGCGATGGCGGCCTTCGAACGGGTGTCGCGGGGCGGCGGCACGTGGCCGGCCGGCCTGGCGCCGCTGCCGGGCTGGTTCGCCGAGCCGCAGCCGGACGTTCAGTAGGGCAGGCGCCGGATGACGGGGCCAAGGTGGTTGCGCGGCGCGCCGGGGTGTGCACCATGCCCTCCGTCGGACCATGACCGAGGATTGCCCATGCGCCGGATCGTCCGGGCCGCCCCACTGGCCTTTCTCATCGCGGCGGCGCCCGCCGCGGCGGAGGAGCCGATGTTTGACATCCCCATCGACTGCACGCTTGGCAAGACCTGCTGGGTGCAGAACTACGTCGACCAGGACCCCGGACCGGGGCGGGCCGATTACACCTGCGGCCGCCTCAGCTACGACGGCCACAAGGGAACCGATTTCCGCGTCGCCGACATGCCGGCCCTGGAGCGCGGGGTGCCGGTCCTGGCGGCGGCCGCCGGCACCGTGCGCGCCATCCGCGACGGCATGGACGACGTCAACGTCCGCACCATCGGCCGCGACGCCCTGAAGGGGCGCGACGCCGGCAACAGCGTGGTCGTCGTCCATGACGACGGCTGGGAGACCCAGTACGCCCACATGAAGCGTGGCAGCGTGCGGGTGAAGCCCGGCGACCGGGTGGCGGCCGGGCAGGCGCTGGGGCTGGTCGGCCTCTCCGGCAACACCGAGTTCCCGCACGTCCATTTCGAGGCGCGCCACGACGGCGCCTTCGTCGATCCCTTCGTCGGCACCGACGACCCGCCGGGCTGCGAGGGGCCGCGCCATCCCATGTGGACGCCGGCCGCCCAGCAGCGCCTCGCCTACCAGCCGACCGCCGGGCTGGTCGCCGGCTTCGCCGCATCACAACCAAAGGTCGAAAATGCCCGCGAAGGCGACTATGCGTCGGAGCGGCTGCCGCGCGGCGGCGCGGCGCTGGTCTTCTGGGCCGACGTCATGGGCGTGCTCGCCGGCGACGAGCAGCGCTTCCGCATCGACGGGCCGGACGGCAAGCCCGTCTTCGACCGCCGCGACACCATCGACGACAGCAAGGTGTCGTCCTTCGCCTTCGCCGGGCGCCGGACGCCGCCGGGCGGCTGGCCGCCCGGCACCTACAGCGGCCGCTACACGCTGACCCGCGACGGCGCGACGGTGGTCGACATGACGCGGCGGGTGACGCTGGAGTGAGGCCGCCGGCGGGGCGGCGGCGTTGCGCCGCACGGCGGGACCCGCGTACACTCCGCCGCAACGCACCGCTGCCCTTGGGACCATGCGCCTCATCCACACCGCCGACTGGCATCTCGGTCAGACGCTGCACGGCGTCGCCCGGACGTACGAGCATGCCCGCTTCCTCGACTGGCTGCTCGACCGCATCGCCGAGCACGCGGCCGACGCGCTGCTGGTGGCCGGCGACGTCTTCGACGGACAGAATCCGCCGATTCCGGCGCTCGCCCAGTTCTACCGGTTCGTGGCGCGCGCCAAACGGCGCTTTCCCGACCTCGACATCGTCGTGCTGGCGGGCAACCATGACAGCGGCAGCCGGCTGGAGGCCCCGTCGCCGCTGCTCACCGAACTGGGCGTCCACGTCGTCGGCGGGGCGGCGGCGGACGGGCAGGGCGGCTATCCGGCGCAGCGCGTGATCCCGCTGCGCGGCGCCGACGGGGCGGTGGCGGCGCGCTGCGTCGCCGTGCCGTACCTGCGCCCGGCCGACCTGCCGGCGGTGGAGGAGGGCGACGGCGTCGACCCCCTGATCGAGGGGGTGCGCCGCCTCTACGCCGCCGCGGCCGCGGCCGGCCGGGCGGCGCTGGCGCCGGGGGAGGCGCTGGTCCTCACCGGCCACTGCTACATGCACGGCGGCGCCGTGTCGGAGCTCAGCGAGCGCAAGATCCTCGGCGGCAACCTGCACGCCCTGCCCGGCGACATCTTCCCCGCCGACGCCGCCTACGTGGCGCTCGGCCATCTCCACCGGCCGCAGTGCGTCGGCGGGCGGGAGTGCGTGCGCTACAGCGGCTCCCCCATCCCCCTCGCCCTCGACGAGGAGCCCTATCCCCACCAGGTGGTGCTGGCCGAGTTCGCCGCGGGCCGGCTGGCCGGCTGGCGGGCGCTGCCGGTGCCGCGCGCCGTCGCCGTCCACCGCGTCCCCGGGCGGGGGCGCTTCGCGCCGCCCGAAGAGGCGCTGGCGGCGCTGCGGGCGCTGTCCCTCGACGATTCGCTGGCGGCGGAGGCCTGGCCGTTCCTGGAGGTCTGCGTGGCGCTCGACGAGCCGCGCCCCGGCCTGCGCGACGAGGTGACGGCGGTGCTGGACGGCCGGCCGGTGCGCCTCCTCAAGCTGGCGGTGCAGCTCACCGGCAGCGGCGACGCCCTGGCCGAGAGCGCGCCCGGCCTGGAACTGGCGGCGCTGCAGCCCGACGAGGTGTTCCGCCTCGCCTACCGGCGCCAGCACGACGGCGACCCCGACGCGGCCCTCGTCGCCGCGTTCCACGAACTCCTGGAGACCGTGCAGGGGGACGCATGAGGATCCTCGCCATCCGCGGCGGCAATCTCGCCAGCCTCGACGGGCCCTTCGCCGTCGAGCTGGACGCCGCCCCGCTGCGCCGGGCCGGGCTGTTCGCCATCACCGGCCCCACCGGGGCCGGCAAGAGCACCATCCTCGACGCCCTGTGCCTGGCGCTCTTCGACACCATCCCGCGCCTGCCGGACGGGCAGGGGGTGCTGCTGGGGCGCGACGGCGATCCCGACGCCATCCGCTCCACCGACGTGCGCGCCGTGCTGCGCCGCGGCGCCGGCTCCGGCTGGGCCGAGGTCGATTTCGTCGGCGTCGACGGCGCCGCCTACCGCGCCCGCTGGTCGATCCGCCGCGCCGGCCTGAAGGCCCGCGGCCGCCTGCAGAAGCAGGAGATGACGCTGACCTCCCGCGACGGGGCGGAGCGCTACGGCGACGGCAAGACGCAGGTGCTGGCGGAGATCCGCGACCGCCTCGGCCTCAGCTTCGACCAGTTCCGCCGCTCGGTGCTGCTGGCCCAGGGGGATTTCGCCACGTTCCTGAAGGCGCCGGCGCGCGACCGCTCGGCGCTGCTGGAACTGCTCACCGGAACCGAGATCTATTCCCGCCTGTCGGTGGCCGCGCACGAGCGCTGCGCCGCCGAGCAGCGCGCGCTCGACGCTCTGGCCGCCCGGCGCGGCGCCATCGCCGTGCTGCCGGACGAGGAGCGCGCCGTCCTGGAGGGCGAGGCGGAGGCCGCCCGGCGCGCGGTGGCGGACGGCGAGGGCGTCGCGGAGGCGGCGCGCCGGGTCGTCGACTGGCATCGCCGCGACCGCCAGCTCGCCACCGCCGAGGAGGAGGCGCAGCGGGCTCTCGCGGCGGCGCAGGCCGCGTGCGAGACGGCGGCGCCGCGCCGGCAGGCGGTGGAGGCGGTGCGCCTCGCCCAGCCGCTGCGCCCGCTGATCCATGCGGCCGACCGCAGCGCCGGCGACGCCGCCGAGGCGGCCGCCGCCGAGGCGCGGGCCGCCGAGGTGTTGGCCACCGCCCGCCACGCTCTGGAGCAGGCCGCGGACCATCACGCCCAGGCCCGTCGCGGCTTCGAACAGGCCTGCCGGCGCCAAGCCGACCTGGAACCGGAGCTGGAGCGGGCCGCCGCGCTGGACGGCCGGATCGACACCTTGGCCGGCGAGCACGCCGCCGCCGCCGGCGAGCACGCGGAGGCGGCGCGGCACCGCCGGACGCGGGGGGAGGAGCGCGCCGCCCTCGACGCCGCCGCCGCCGCCCTGCAGGAGGAGGCGGGTCGCCTCGAGCAGTGGCTCGCCGGGCACACGGCCCTGGCGCCCGTGGCGGAACAATGGGGCCGGTGGGATGCGGTGCTCGTCCGCTACGCCGAGGCGCGCACGGCGGCGGCGGCTGGCGCGGCGCGGCTGGCCGGACTGGCCGAGGCCGTCGGCGGACTGGAGCGCGACCGTGCCGCGCGCGTGGCGGCGCGGGACGCCGCCCGCGCCGCCCGCGACGAGGCGGCGGCGGTCCTGGCGGCCGTCCAGGGCGAGGCGGTGCCGGCCCTCGATGCGGTCAGCCGCCAGCGCGCCGAGGCGACGCGGGAGCGCGATGCCCTGTCGCTGCTGTCCCGCCTCGCCGAGGACGCCGCCCGGCTCGTTCGTGACGGCGCCGCGGCGGATGCGGAACACGGCGCGCTCGGCGACTCCGCCGCCGCCGACGAGGCGGCGGCCGCCTCGGCCCGCGCCGAGCTGGAGCGGCGGCAGGCGGCCCTGGCCGAGGCGGAGGCGGCGCTGCGCCGTCTCCATCTCGCCCGGCGCGAGGACGTGGAGACCCTGCGCCGCCAGCTCGGCCCCGGCGAGCCCTGCCCGGTCTGCGGCTCCGACCATCATCCCTGGGCCGGACCGGGCAGCGCCCTGTCCCGCGTCGCCGACGACCAGGCGGAGCGGGTCGACGCGCTGAAGCGCGAGGTCAACCGGCTCGTCAACGCGCACGGCGGGCACGAGGCCGCCGCCCGGGCCGCCCGCGACCGGCTCGCCGTGCTGGAGCGCCAGCGTGCCGCCCTGGCGGCCGAGCGCGACGCCCTGGCGCGGCGGTGGAGCGCATCCCGTGGCGACCGCCCCTTCCCGGCGGCGCCGTGGGACGACGGGTTGGCCGCCGCGGTGGCCGACCGGCTGGGCGCCGCCGACGGCGCGCTCGCCGAGCTGGCGGCCGCGGAAGCGGCGGCGCTGGCCCACGCCCGGCGGCTGGATGCGGCGGTCAAGGCGCTGCGCGAACGGGAAGCCGCCTGCACCACGGCGACCGAGGCGGCGGACGAGGCCGACCGCCGTCTCGCCGCCGCCCGCCACGATCACGCGCTGGCCGCGGCGGCCCGCGACCGCGCCGGCCGCGACCTGGAGGAGGCGCTGGCCGAGCTGGCGGCGCCGTTCGCCGGCGTGGTGCGCTGGCAGGATGCGCTGCGCCGCGACGCGGACGCCTTCCGCAGCGGCTACGCCAGTCGCGCCGCCGCCTTCCTGCGCAACCGGGAGGCCCACGCGGCCAAGCTGCGCCAGGCCGCCGACCAGACCGCCGCGGCCGCCGCCAAGGCCGCCGAGGGGGAGGCCGCGGCGGCGGCCGAGGCGCGCGCCCGCGCCCGCGCCGAGGGCCTCGCCGCCCGCCTCGCCGCCTTGCGGACGGACCGCGCCGGCCTCCTCGACGGGCAGCCGGTGGCGGCGGTCAAGGCCGGGCTGGCCGACGCACGCCGCCGCACCGAGCAGGCCCTGGAGCAGGCGACCCACGCCCGCCACGCCGCGGCGACGCGGGCCTCGGCGGCGGAGCAGGAGCACGCCACGCGGGGCGAGGCGGCGCGGCGCTGCGCGGCCGACGCGGCGGCGGCGGCCCAGGTGCTGGCGGCGCACGCCGGGGCGCGCGGCCTCTCGGTGGAGGAGGCGCGCCGCCGCCTGTCCCACGACGAGGCGTGGCTGGCGGCGGAGGAGGGGGCGCTCGCCGCGCTCGACACGGCGCGGGGCGAGGCGGCGATGCGGCTGGCCGAGCGGCAGCGCCTGCGCGTCGAGCACGGCGGCGACCGGACCGCCGCGGCAGCGGCGGACGCGGCCGAAGCCGAGGCGGCGCTGGCCGCCGCCGTCCGGGCGCTCGATGCGGGACGCGGCCGGCTGGCGGAGCTGGAGGCCCGGCTGCGCGCCGACGCCGACAGCCGCGCCCGCCGCGCCGCCATGGACGGGGCGTGGGAGACGCAGACGGCGAGCCACGCGGTGTGGGCGTCGCTGGCCCAGGTGATCGGCTCCCACGACGGGCGCAAGTTCCGCAACTTCGCCCAGAGCCTGAGCCTCGACGTGCTGCTGGGGCACGCCAACCGCTATCTCGACGACCTGGCGCGGCGCTACCGGCTGGAACGGGTGGCCGGGGCCGACCTGGAGATCCAGGTGGTCGACCGCGAGATGGGCGACGAGGTGCGCGGCGTCCACAGCCTGTCGGGCGGCGAGATGTTCCTGGTGTCGCTGGCGCTGGCGCTCGGCCTGTCGTCGATGGCGGTGGGGACGGGGGCGGCCGGGGCGGGGGCCGGCGGCATCGGCACCCTGTTCATCGACGAGGGCTTCGGCAGCCTCGATCCCGACAGCCTGGACGTCGCCCTGTCGTGCCTGGAGGCGCTGCAGGCCTCGGGCCGGCAGGTGGGCGTCATCAGCCACGTCCCGGCGATGGTCGACCGCATCGGCGTGCAGGTCCGCGTCACGCCGCTGGGCGGCGGGCGCAGCACGGTGGCGGTGGCCGAGGGCGGCGGCGTGGCGGCGGACGGCGACCTGCCCTTGCCCTCCGCCACCGTCGCCGCGTAAGGTCGCCTCCGCGCGACGGGCCCGACGAGTCAGAGGATCGGCATGAAGTACGCCATCGTACCGGTGACGCCTTTCCAGCAGAACTGCAGCGTTCTGTGGTGCGAGGCGACGATGAAGGCGGCGGTGGTCGACCCCGGCGGCGACGTCGACCGCATCCTGCGCGCCATCGAGCGGGCGGGTGTGACGCCGGAGAAGATCCTGGTCACCCACGGGCACATCGACCACGTCGGCGGTGTCGCCGACCTGGCGGCCCGCCTCGGCCTGCCGATCGAGGGCCCGCACCGGGAGGACCGCTTCCTGATCGACGGCATGCCGATGCAGAGCCAGATGTTCGGCTTCCCGCCGACCCGGAGCTTCACCCCCGACCGCTGGCTGGACGAGGGCGACACCGTCACCGTCGGCGCGCAGACCCTGGCCGTCCGGCATTGCCCCGGCCACACGCCGGGCCACGTGGTCTTCTTCCATGCCGCCTCCCGGCTGGCGGTGGTCGGCGACGTGCTGTTCCAGGGTTCCGTCGGCCGCACCGACTTCCCCCGCGGCGACCATGCGGCGCTGATCGACGCCATCCACGGCAAGCTGCTGCCGCTCGGCGACGACGTCGCCTTCATTCCCGGCCACGGGCCGATGTCGACCCTGGGGCAGGAGCGCCTGCACAACCCCTTCCTGGTGTCCTGACGTCGCTTGTCACCGGCGCCGGTGACCGCCGGGCGGTACCATGCGCGGAGGCGCGCGCTCCTTCGCGGTGGAGGCGCGTCGGCGCCCGCCGCCTCCGAGGTCCCGTCGATGAAGCCCCCGCCGATGATCCCATCGTCCCTGGTCGCCGAGCAGGTCGCCGCCGACGTCGCCCTCACCCTGGCCGGCTATGCGGCGGACGTGCAGATCCTGGCCCTGGAGGTCTACGACCGCCTGGTCGAGGACCTGCTGGTCGGCCGCGGCCTGCCGCGCGAGGACGCCGCCGGCTTGGCCGCGGACACGGTCCGCCGCGTTCGTGCCCGCCTCGAGACCTTCGCCTGCGGCGGCGGCGGCGGTGGTGGGCGGGCCTGACGCGGCGACCGGGCCAAGCTAACGGGAGGCCGCCGGGACGCGTTCGGCGAAGGACGCGAGGACCCAGCGCTCCAGGTTGGCATGGGGCATCAGCGGATCGGCGAAACGGAAATCGAGGCCGGCGAGGTCGTCGCGGACCTCGGCCTCGATGCCGCCGGCCGACAGCAGCAGCGGCACCACCACCACCGGCCCGGTCTTCGACGCCTCCGCCACCTCGCCGCGGAACGCCGCGCGGGCGGCCTCCTTCACCGCCGCGGGGGCGTCGTTGCGGTGGGTCAGCACGCTGACCGCGCGGAAGCCGCCGGCGGTGCGCAGCCGCTCGGCGTGGGCTGCCATGTCGCGCAGCCACAGCCGGTTCTCCTCCTCGGTGTTGGGGCCGTGGGCGATCAGCACCACGTGGCTGGCGGCGGGATCGTCGGTGGCGGCCCGGGCCCGGTCCAAAAGGATCTCGCTGATCAGCGGGTGCGCATCCATGGCACCGGAGAAGCGGAAGCGGGCGTCGCTGTGGACGCGGTCGAGGTGCTTCAGCGCCGTGGTCGGCGCCAGATGGTCCTGCAGCCCGAGTATGTAGCGGAAGTTGCCGATGATCGGGCTGTAGGAGGAGACGAACAGCGGGATCGCCACGATGTCGCTGACGCCGCGCTCCGTCAGTCGGTCGACCGCCGCCTGGATCGCCTGCGGATCGGCCATGCCGAAGGCGACCTCGGTCGGGTGCGCCGTGTCGAGCCGTTCGGCCAGCCGCTCGACGTTGTCGTTCCACACGTCGGCGGCCGCTCCGCCGTGGCCGCCATGGCCACCGTGAGCGGCATGGTCGCCGTGCCCCGCGCCATGCGACCGGTGGGAGCCGTGGGCGAGGAGAAGAATGCCCCGGGAGGCGTCCTCCGGGGCGGCGGCCGCCGTGGTCGCAAACGCCGATCCCAATGCCAGGGCCGCGGCCATTCCGAGCATCGTTCGTCGGTCGACGGTCATCGCATGTCCTCCCTTGGTGACGCGGCCAGGCCGGTGGCCACAGAGTACGCCCTATTGATAATCGTTCGCAATTTCCCTAGGGTCAGCGTCCGACGAGTCGCCGGGGTGCCCAGGGCGGCACGATTGGGGGCGTTGCCGGGATGCTGTTGTTGCAGGCCTATAGCGAGCACGAACGGGAACTGGTGCGCTTTCTCGCCCGGCGGCTGGGCTCCTCCACGCTGGCCGCGGACATCGCCCACGACCTTTACCTGAAGCTGTGCAACGTCAAGGACCATCAGGACATCCGCGACCGCAAGGCTTACCTGTTCAAGCTGGCCGCCAATCTCGCCACCGACCATGTCCGTGCCGAGCGGCGGCGCCAGGAGATTCTGGCCGAGGCCGACGGGCTGGTGTGGCGGCAGAGCGAGGAATTGACGCCGGAGCGGTACATGGCGGCCCGCATGGAGTTGCGCTTGATGGAAGAGGTCATCGCCGCGTTGCCCGAGCGCTGCCGCCAGGTGTTTCATCTCTGCCGCTACGAAGGCAGATCCCAGGCCGAGGCCGCCGCGGAACTCGGCATCAGCGTGACCACCGCGTATACGGACCTGAAGGTCGTGATGGACGCACTTCTCAAGGCGCGCCGGAAGTTCCGGGCGAGTCGCGGGCCGGGAGACGCCTGAATGTCGGCCGCCGTCCCGCAGGCCGATGGCCGCGATCCCGTCGACGACGCGGCGCAGGACTGGTTTCTGCGGCTCTCCTCGGGCGACGTCGCCGAGGCGGACCGGCGCGCCTTCGCCGCATGGAGGGAGGCCGATCCCCGCCACGCCGCCGCCTATGCCGAGATCGAGGGGCTGTGGCACGAGGTCGCGCCGCTGGAGGCCGCCTTCGCCCCCCGAGGGCGCGCCGGTCCGCGCCAGGAGGCGCCGGCCGTCGGCCGGCAGCGGGCGCGGCCATGGCGGCGGCCGACGCTGGCCGCGGGCGTCGCCGGCGCCTGCCTCGCGCTGTTGGTGACGACCGGCATCGTCCAACCCATGGGGATGCTGGCGGACCATTACAGCGGCATCGGCCATCGCCACGTGCTGACGCTGCCGGACGGCACGGTGGCGCATCTCAACACCGACACCGCCATCGACGTGGCCTATTCCCCCGGCCTCCGGCAGGTCCGCCTGCTGCGGGGCGAGGCGTACTTCGAGGTCCGCAAGGATGCCGCCCGGCCCTTCGAGGTCGCGGCCGAGGGCGGCCGGACCACGGCGGTGGGAACCGCCTTCGTGGTGCGCGACGCGGGTGCCGCCGCGGTCGTCACCGTGGCCGAGGGAACCGTTCGGGTGGACTCCCCTGCGGCGGCAGGGGTGGAGCGGGGCGTTCTCGTCACGGCCGGCCAGCAGGTCCGCTATGGCGCGGGCGACCGCCCCGGCACGGTCCGCACCCTCGATCCGGCGACGGAGACGGCGTGGCTGCGCGGCCAGATCGTCATCCGCAACCGTCCCCTGGCCGACGCCCTGGCCGAGATCGGCCGCTACCGCGCCGGCAGGATCGTGCTGTTGCGCGACGGCAGCGATCTTCAGCCGGTCACCGCCCGTGTGGCGCTGGACGACCTCGACGGCGGCATCGATGCCCTTGCCGCCACGCATGGCCTGTCGGTCACCCGCCTGACGCCATATCTGGTGATCCTGCGGTAAAATTTGCCCGGGACGAAAAAGTTCCACCGGTTTGCTCCGTCTCGTTCGGTCTACCGATAGGGCGAGCGAATGCAAGTCATTTGCATCTTCGCCTGTCATGGATCGCAGCGCGGGAGAGTGAGCATGTGGAATGGGGGAAAGGGGGCACGGGGGCGCCGCCTGGCCGGAATGGGCCTGATGGTGGCGGCTGCGGCGGCCCTGTCGCATCCGGTGCAGGCCGCGGCGGCGCAGCCCGCGACGCAATTGGCGCAGGCGGAGGATGTGCGTGCCTTCAACGTCCCGCCGCAGAAGCTGGGCACCGCCCTGGATCGTTTCGCCGATCAGGCCGGGCTGGCCTTCGCCTACAAGAGCGAGGACGTGGCGGGGCTGCAGTCCCCGGGAGTCGTCGGCACCTTCTCCGTCAACGACGGGCTGCAACGCCTGCTCGCCGGGAGCGGCCTGCATTGGAACTTCACCAATCCCCACAACGTGATTCTGGAAAAGGCGACGGCCGACGGCGCGATGATGCTGGCCCCGGTGAATGTCGAGGGGGCGACGCCGGCCCAGGCTTTCGACGGTCCGATGGGGCCGGACGTGACGGTCGTCGCCAAGCGCTCGGCGACCGGCAGCAAGACCGACACGGACATCCTGGAACTTCCCGCCGCCGTCTCGGTGGTGACGCAGAAGGAGCTCGAACGGCGCAACGTCCATGACCTGCAACAGGCCCTGTCCTACACCTCCGGCGTCGTGGTGGACGGATACGGTTCCGACGACCGTTACGACTATTTCGCCATCCGCGGCTTCCAGCAGACGACCCTGGGCAACTATCGGGACGGCTTGTCCATGCGCATTCCCGGCTGGACGACCAGCCGCCTGGAACCCTACGGGCTTCAGCGGGTCGAGGTCTTGAAGGGCTCGACGTCCACCCTGTTCGGTCTCAACGGTCCGGGCGGACTGGTCAACTCGATCACCAAGCGGCCGCAGTCCGATCCCCACGGCGAGGCGTACACCACCTTCGGCGAGGACCATGTCGAGGCGGGGACGGACTTCGGCGGGCCGCTGGACGAGCAGGGGATCTGGAGCTACCGGCTGACCGCCATGGGCCAGGACGGCGACCACGACGGGGACTATTCCAACGACGACCGGATCTACGTCGCCCCCGCCCTGACCGCCAAGTCGCCCGACGGCACCTCGCTGACCCTGCTGACCGACTACAGCAAGCGCAAGGGCAATGCCGGCTACGGCTATCCGGCCGGTGCCGACGTCGGCGCCGACACCTTCCTGGGCGAACCGGATTTCAACAAGTTCGACACCGAGCAGATCGATGTCGGCTACCTGCTCGAGCATCCGGTCACCGACCGGCTGGCGTTCCGCCAGAACGCCCGCTACACCCATCTGACGCTCGACTACGAGCAGGTCTACGCCCTCTCGGCCGATCCCACGGCGGACCGCGCGGCCTTCGCCGTCGACGGCACGGTGAACCGTTTCGCCATCGACAACCAGCTCCAGTACGATCGCGGCTGGGGGGCGGTCGAGACCAAGACGCTGGTCGGCGTCGACTTCTCCTACGACAAGAACCATGAAATCGCGCTCTACGGCAGCGCTCCCGGCGTCGACCTGAGCAACCCGGTCTATTGCGGCAGGGGTTGCATCACGCTGGGCCCGTATGTGAACTGGACGCCCGTACAGAAGGCGCTCGGCGTGTACGTGCAGGAGCAGCTCACCCTGGACAGGCGCTGGATCCTGACGCTCGGCGGACGGTACGACCACGTCAAGACCGAGGTCGACTATCCCGACCTGGCGACCAGGGACGAGAGCACGGACGTCGCGTTCACCAAGCGGGTTGGCCTGACCTACAAGGCGACCGAGGCCGTGGCGCTGTACGCCAACTACTCCGAATCGTTCCAGCCGCTGGTGGCGCCGACCTTCAACGGCTATGCCGTACAGGGGGCCCTCGAGCCGCAGGAGGGCAGGCAATACGAGGTCGGCGTGAAATACCGTCCGCAGGGCGTGGAAGCCCTGTTCACCCTCGCCCTGTTCGACCTGACCCAGACCAACGTGCCCGTCAACGTCAGCCCGAGCGTGCAAAGCCAGATCGGCGAGGTCGAGGTGCGGGGCATCGAGCTGGAAGGCAAGATGGCTCTGGACGACCGGATGAACCTGACCGTGGCCTACGCCTACTGGGACGCCGAGGTCACCAAGGACGGCATTGCCGGCAATGTCGGCAAGCGCCCCGGCCAAACGCCCGAACACATGGCGTCGGCCTGGCTCGACTACACCATCCCGGGCGAGGGTGCCCGCGGCGACCTGACCTCGGGCATCGGCGTGCGTTTCGTCGGTTCCAGCTACGGCGATCCCGGGAACACGACCAAGGTCGACTCCTACACCGTCTTCGACGCCGGCGTGGACTACAAGATCACCGACCACGTCAGCGCGGCGGTCAACGCCACCAACCTGTTCGACAAGAAGTACGTGTCCACCGACTACTACGGCACGGTCTATTACGGCGACCGGCGGAAGGTTCTCGCCACGTTGAAGTACAATTGGTGACGCATCAACGTTATGGCCCGAACGTCCCCTTCGGGCCGTAACGCCCCGTCGAGGCCCTGCCGCCCACCCGGGCATTGGCGCGAGTCACTCGCATTCGCAAATACGCCATTGACGCGGGCCCCTCGGTCATGTAGGGAGTCGAAAAGATGAGAACGACTCGCAATCTCATTGACTGAGCGTTCCGACGACCGGAGGCACCGCCCCATGACCACCGCCGCCACCGCCGCGCTCGCCGGCCCGCCCGTCGTGCCGGCCCCGCTGCCCTGGGAGGAGCTGGCGTTCGCGACCCGCTTCGTCGTCTGGACGATGCGGCTGTGGCTGGCCGCCGACGTCGGCGACCCCAACGCCGTGCGCCGCTTCGGCACGGCCTTCGACAAGATCGGCGGGGCGGACGCCGTGGCTCCCCTCGACGCGCTGATGTCGGCCGTCGCCGACGGCTCGCGGCGCGCCGTCGCGCTGGCGCCGGTCCATTCGCCCTGGCTCACCGCCGACGAGGTCCGGCTGGTCGACGCCGTGGCCCTGGCCCAGGGCGACGACGCCGTCGACGTGCTGATGGTCCTGCGGCCGCTCCTCACGGCCGATGCCTGCCGCCGGGTGCGCGGGCCGCTGCGCAGCTTCGCCCGGGCGCTGGCCCGGGCCGGCCTCAGCCTGCCCGTCCTGCAGGGCGGCGACGGAGCGGCCGTCGTCCCGGACGCCGCCGGGGGCGGTGCCGCGCCGCCGGTCCTGGCGAGGTCCGTCCCGTGACCGCCGCCCGCATCGGCGAAACCGCCGCCCAGGCCGTCCTGACCCCGGCGGAGCGGCTGGTGCTGTGGGGTGTGCGGACGTGGGTCGCCGGCGCCTGCACGGGGACCCCCCTGCTGCCCGCCATCGACGCGGCGTTCCGCCAGGCCATGGCGGCCCCGGCGGTGCCGGCCCTCGACAGTGCGATGACGCTGCTGATCGCCGCCGTGGGACCGGGGACGACGATCACCGTCCATGGCCCGCAATGTCCGGCGCTCGGCGATCACGAGCGCCTGCTGCTCGACGTCCTGGCCCTCCATCAGGCCGGGGAAGGGGCGGCCGCGCTGTTCCTGACCCGCGCCCTGCTGCCGCCCGCCGGCGCCCGTCTGGCCGGTCCGGCGCTGCGGGCCCTGGCGACGGAACTGCTGGCCTGCGGCCTGCGGGTTCCCGACCGGCGGGGCGCGGCGCCGGTGCGCGCCGCGCTGCCGGTCGCCACCCATCACCCGCCGTCGACGACGCTTCACTGACCTGCGCCGTTCGGACGGCGGCCGATCCGACGAAAGGGGAGGGATCGGAAGCGCGCCAGGAATGTTACGGTTTCGTGACAGCGTTCCTGACGCCGGAGAACCGCCATCTCCCCGACTCTCGTCCTGGTCGACATCTGCGGCGCCGTCGCCCTGCTCCTGTGGGGATTGCGGCTGGTCCGCACCGGCGTGTTCCGGGCCCTCGGCGCCGACCTGCGGCGCTGGGTGGGGCTGGGCACGCGCAACCGCCTCTTCGCCTTCGCCGCCGGCACCGTGGTGACCCTGGCGCTGCAGAGCAGCACGGCGACCGCCCTGATGGCGGCGGCCACGGCCGGTCGCGGCCTGATGAGCACCGCCGCCGCCCTGGCGGTGATGCTGGGGGCCGACGTCGGCACGGCGGTGGTGGCGCGGCTGCTGTCGCTCGACCTGCACTGGCTGTCGCCCGGCCTCGTCCTGCTGGGCGGCGTCCTGTTCGCGACCGGCGAAGGCAGCCGCCAGCGCCGCGCCGCGGCGCGGACGCTGGTCGGCGTCGGGCTGGCCCTGCTGGCCCTGCGGCTGCTCGGCGAGGCCACCCTGCCGATCCGCGGGTCCGAACTGATCCATGCCCTGCTCTCCGCACTCGCCGGGGAACCGCTGATCGCCGTCCTGGTCGCCGCGGCGGTCACCGTGCTGCTGCATTCCAGCCTCGCCATGGTGCTTCTCGTCGCCTCGCTGGCGGGCAGCGGGCTGCTCGACCTGGACGGTGCGGCGGCGCTGGTCCTCGGCGCGAATCTCGGCGGCGCGGTGCCGGCGGTCCTGGCGACCCTGAAGGAGGGGGCGGCGGCGCGGCGCGTGCCCCTCGGCAATCTCGCCATGCGCGGCGTCGGCGTGCTGCTGGCGCTGCCGGCGGCGGCGCTGTGGCTGGACGGGCCGGCCGACGCCGAGGCGGTGGTGCTGTTCCATGTCGCCTTCAACGCGGTCCTGGCCGTGGGATTCCTGCCGCTCACCGGGGTGGCGGCGGGCCTCGCGGCCCGTGCGCTGCCCGACCCGGAGACCGCCGACGAGGGTGTCGGCCCCCGGCATCTCGACGAATCGGCGCTGGAATCGCCGTCGGAGGCGCTCGCCTGCGCGGTGCGCGAGACGCTGCGCCTGGGCGACCTGGTGGAGGAGATGCTGCGCCGCAGCCTCGACGTCCTGCGCGGCGACGACGAGCGCGCGCTGGCGGAGGTGAGCCGGATGGACGACGCAGTCGACCGGCTGCACACCGCCATCAAGCTCTATCTGGTGAAGCTGGGGCGCGAGCATCTCGACGAGGCGGACGGCCGGCGCGCCGGCGAGATCCTCGCCGTCGCCATCAACCTGGAGCACATCGGCGACATCATCGACAAGAACCTGATGGACCTCGCCGCCAAGAAGGCCCGCCACCGCCTGCGCCTGCCGCCCGACGACCTGCAGGCGGTCGAGACGCTGCACCGGCGCACGCTCGACAACCTGCGCACCGCGCTCGGCATCTTCATCTCCGAGGATCTGCGGCTGGCCCGCCAGCTCGTCGGCGAGAAGGACGCCGTCCGCCAGCTCGAGCGGGCCGCCGCCGAAGGCCATCTCGAGCGCATCCGCCGCGACGGCGGCGAGGGCATCGAGGAGAGCGCGCTGTTCCTCGACGTGATGCGCGACCTCAAGCGGATCAACGCCCACGCCGCCGCGGTCGCCTACCCGATCCTGGAGCGGGGCGGCGAGCTGCGGGGCAGCCGTCTGAAGTCGCAGGCCGGGTTCGCCGCGCTGCGCAAGCGCGACGCCTGACCGTCACTGCGGCTTGGGCGTCGGCTTCTTGCCCGGCACGCCCGCCGGCGCCTCGGCGACGGCCAGCCGCTGCTGCAGGTCGCGGGCGAACTCCAGGTGCTCGCGCAGGGTCGGCAGGGAGTCCTCGGCGAAGGTCTTCAGCATGGCGACGTCGCCGTGCTCGGCCTGCCGCTCGAACGCGGCGACGTCGTGTTCGTGGGCCGCGACCTGGCCGCGGATGTAGGCGGCGGCGAAGGCGTCGCCGGACAGGCCCTGCAGCCGCTTCAGCGCGTCGCGCTGCGTCGCCGTCATGTCGGCCGGCGGCGCCTCACCGCGCGGCGGCACGATCGCCAGCAGGCGGTTGGCCATGGCCGCGTGATCCTCGTCCATGCGCCGGGCGAAGCGCTGGAGCTGCGCGTCGTCCGGCGCCTTCGTCAGGGCGAGCTGGGCCGCCTGCCGTTCGAACCGCGACCCGGCCATGGCCGACCGGACGAACGAGCGGTCCTGCTGCGACCATTGCGCGTGCGGCGCGGCCGCCGCCGGCCGGCCGCCGCCGGCACCGCCCGGCTGCGCGAGGGCGGCACCGGGCAGGGAGGCCGCGAGGACCACGGACAGGAGCAATGCGCGGCGCATGGGATGTCCTCCTTGCTGCGGTGGGGCGGGTGGTTCGGGAGCGCCCCGTTTCCCGCTCAACCGTGCCCGCCGGCCGACGGTTCCGGTGCGGCTTCGCAACCGCCGCGCGCCCGTGTCGCGGTGGCGGCGCAACCGCGGCTCTGGACAGCCGGAGGTTCGACTTTTATAAGCATTTAGGGCGAATCGCGAGACGGATCGGAGATTGATCATGGCAAGGGTTGCCGTTACCCCGCTGAACGAGAACAGCTTCGACAATCTCTCCACGGCGGCGGTCGATCCGGTCAAGGCGACGATCCTCCTCTACGCCACCGACAAGATCATCCTGCAGGAGACCGTCGACGGCGAGACGTACGTCAACGCCTACTACGGCAGCTTCGGCGGGTCGCAATACATCGGCGGCATCACCGGGACGATCACCCGCATCGAGTACGATTTCGTCGACAACATCCCGTCCGCCACCGTCGCCGACCTGACGCTGTCGTGGCGCGACCTGTTCTCCGGATCGTTCAGCCGGCAGGACATCTACATCTACAACGACGTGATGTACGGCTGGTCGCAGGACGACCGGATCGCCGGCAACTCCGGCAACGACACCCTCTACGGCGGCAACCGGGAGGACGCCCTCTACGGCAACCAGGGCCTCGACGTGCTGTACGGGGATTCCGGCGCCGACACGCTGTTCGGCGGGCAGGGCGAGGACGCCCTGTTCGGCGGCGACAGCGAGGACCTGCTGTACGGCCAGGTCGCCGCCGACGTCATGGACGGCGGCACCGGCACCGACACGCTGTTCGGCGGACAGGGCGCCGACACGCTCAGCGGCGGCGACGGCAACGACTGGCTGTTCGGCAACCGGGACGACGACGTGCTCGCCGGCGGTTCGGGCAACGACGTCTTCGTCTTTCATGCCACCGCCGGCAACGACACGATCCTCGACTTCAACACCAGCGCCGGCGACCGCATCCAGCTGCTGGGCAACCCCTCCTACACCGTGGCGACCTCGACCGGCGGCGACGCCGTGATCCGGCTCGCCACCGGCGACACGCTGACCCTCAAGGGCGTCGCGGCGAGCCAGGTGTCCAGCGACTGGTTCATCGCCGGATGAGGCGGCGTGCCGCGCGACCGTCCGGCGCGTCGGACTTGATCCGCGGGGCGCGGCGCGGTAGGACGGGCCCACACGACCGCCGTCCCAGGATGCCCAGCCGTTGTCGACCGAAGCGCTGTTCCCCGGACTGATCGACAATCCGGTCACCCGCGACACCGCCCGCTACGCCGCCATTCTCGGCCTCGCCCCGTCCAAGGGCGCGCGCTCGCCGCTCCTGTGGAACGCGGCGTTCGCCGCCGCCGGGGTCGATGCCCGCATGGTGCCGATGGACGTGGCGGTCGACCGCCTCGCGGCGCTGGTAGACGCCCTCAGGGCGGACGTCCGTTTCCTCGGCGGGGCGGTGACCATGCCGCACAAGCAGGCGATCGTGCCCTTCCTCGACCGGGTCGAGCCGGAAGCCGCCGCCATCGGCGCGGTGAACGCGCTGTACCGCGACGGCGCCGCCCTGGTCGGCGCCAACACCGACGGCGCCGGCGCGCTCGCCCAGCTCGACGACCTGACCGGCGGGCGCCTCGCCGCCAAGCGGGTGCTGGTGCTCGGCACCGGCGGCGCCGGCCGGGCCGTCGCCGCCTTCCTGGCCGGGCGGGTGGCGTCGCTGACGCTGGCCAACCGTACGCAGGAGCGCGCCGAGGCTCTGGCGGCCGCCCTGGGGAACGGCGTCCGCGTCGTGCCCTGGCCCGTCGCCGACGCCGTGCTGGCCGGCACCGACGTGCTGGTCAACGCCAGCGCGGTCGGCTTCGCCGGCGGGCCGGCGGGCAGTCCCCTCGGTTCCGACGCCCTCGGTTCCGACGTCCCCAGTTCCGACGGGGGCGCGCGCCTGGCCCTGTTGCCCGCCGATGCCCTGGTCTACGACATCGTCTACCAGCCGGCCGAGACCGCGCTGCTGGCGTCGGCGCGGGCCCGCGGGCTGAGGATCGCCAACGGCCTCGGCATGAACCTGGACCAGGCGGTCATCGCCTTCGCCAAGGCGTGCCCCGGCGTGCTCGACCGCGGCGCCTTGCGCCGGGTCATGGCGGAGGCCGGACGATGAACATGATGCGCACCATGACGGCCAAGACCATTCTGCTGAGCAGCGCCGCGGTGGCGGCCGACATCGCGGCGCTGCCCGAATGGGCCGGCCGCTTCGACGAGACGCTCGTCGGCAGCCTCGCCGAGCTGGCCGGCCGCTACGACGTCCTGGTGCCGACCGACGACCCGCGGCGACCGGTGTTCGCCGCCGAAGGCGCGCGCATCGGCTTCCTGTGCACCGAGCTCGCGTCGTTCGAGGCGGCCATGCGCCACCGTCCGCCCGGCGACGTGGTCTTCATGCCGTCGCCGCTGGCCCGGCTGGACCTGCTGGTGCGCGACCGCCGCACCCTGCGGGCGGCGCGGGCGCTGCCCCGCGGCACGGTGCTGACCGCCGCCGACCTCGCCGAGGAGGTGGGCGGCGCCGGCGTCGGCGCCGCCTTCGCCGACCATCTGCTCGGGCGGGCGGCGCTCTACGACCTCGACGCCGGGGCGCCGCTCGACTACGGCGTCGTCGGCTGACGGTACGGCCGGCGCGGCGCCTCACTCCGCCAGGAAGGCGGCGATGGTCTCCCCGGCGGCGGCGATGTTCAGCACGCCGTCGAGATGGCCGCGGGTCGCGGTGATGGCGTCGCTGTAGCGCACCGGGACTCCGCGTGCGGCCAGCGTGTCCTTCAGCCGTCCCATGTGGCGATCGAGAAAGAAGACGATGTCCTCGCGCGAGGGGATCAGCAGGACCGGCGCCGTGATCTTCGCCAGCCCCTCTTCCAGGGTGCTGCCGTTGCCGGTGACGAAGGTCTGGTTGGCTTTCACCAGATAGAGGAAGTGATTGGCGTCGCTGGTGGCGGCGCGGGCGGCCCCGGCCCTGTCGAGGGCCGCTTCCACGAGGTAGCGGTTGTCCATGGCGGCGCGCGGGTCCTTGCCCTCCTCCGCCCACTTGCGGCCGAACGCGGCGTCGGCCCACTCCCAGTACTGCGCCTGCAGGGTGACCAGCTTCAGCGCCTCGGCGAGGCCGCGGGTCGGCTCCGTCTTGCCGTAGTAGTCGCCGCCGTTCCAGTTCGGGTCGAGCCTGATGGGGGCGGCCCAGGCGTTCAGCCAGCCGATCAGGAACGGATCGGCCTCGGCGCCGCCGATCACGGGGATGACCCGCTCGACCATTCCGGGATAGGCGGCCGCCCACTCGAACGCCTGGAGCGCGCCCATCGACGCCCCCATCACCGCGTGCAGCGAGCGGGCGCCGAGGCTGTCGAGCAGAGCCTTCTGGACGTTCACGAAGTCGCGGATGGTGACGACCGGGAAGCGCATGCCGTAGGGCTTGCCGGTGTCCGGATCGATCGAGGCGGGGCCGGTGGTGACCACGTTGGGGTCCTTGGCGCCCAGGTTGACCAGCGTGTCGGAGCTCACGATCAAGTACTTGTCGGTGTCCAACGGCTTGCCCGGCCCGATGATGGCGTCCCAGTAGCCCGGCTGCGCGTCGTCGGCCTTGTACCGGCCGGCGGCGTGCGAGCTGCCGCTGAAGAAGTGGGTGACGAGGATCACGTTGTCCTTGGCGGCGTTCAGCGTGCCGTAGCTCTCCCAGCCGACGCGGACGTTCCTGATCGTCGCGCCGCCGGTGGTCGTGTAGCTCGGCATTTCGAACACCTTCTTCTCGACGAGGGCGTCGAGGGCGAAGGCCGGTGACGCCACAGCCAATCCGGCCGCCACCAGGGCGCTGGCCATCCACGCCAGAGACGTACGCATGCGGTTCCTCCCCCGTATGGTTTCCCGGTTCGGTTTAGCGGCGAGTGTACGGCCGCAATCGGTCTTGTCCAGCCGGGCGAAGGGCAGGGGGCGCCGGCCGAACCGCCAGCCGAAGCGCGGCCGTACAGAATGATTCCACGATGAGAAATAAAGTTCGCGGCGTCTGCCGGTTCGTTGGACGGCTTACGAGAATGCCTCCTGGCATTCGTATTGCTACGAAACATGCCGCGTTGCGTACGCACACTGATGATCGGCGGGAATCGCGCTGCCGGCCGGCCAGTGTTTTCGCAGAATGCAAATCGTTTCGCACGGGGCGTTCATGCGCTGCGGAATGCCGCATGGGATCTGGGAAGAGGGAAGGCGTAGCATGTTTTTAATGCCACCGTGGGTACGTTGGCACCACTGCCAATTGCGGAGGTCCGGATCGATGGACGCCACGCACCTGACCGGAACCGCTCCGGCCGCGGGGGAGGGGCGCCGCCGTCGGGCGGCGGTCCTGTGTTGGGCGGCTGCGCTGGTGGTGTTCGCCGTGCCGGCGCACGCCCAGGAGATCGGCGACGACCTGCTCGCCTCCTTTCGCACGCTGGTGACCAAGCCGGTGGTGCTGATCGCCCTGCGGGCGCAGAACGAGCGGCACGCGGCGCTCGACCAGGCGACCATCGACGCGCTCGACGCGCGCTGGCGCCAGGAGGCCAAGGCGGCGGAACAGCCGCTGATCGCCCAGCTCATGGGCAGCCCGCTGTCCAACTACCTGATCAAGGTGAAGGCCGAATCCAACGGGCTGATCACCGAGGCCTTCGTGATCGACAACCGTGGGCTGAACGTCGGCCAGAGCAGCGTCACCTCCGATTATTGGCAGGGCGACGAGGCGAAGTTCCAGAAGACGTTCCTGGCCGGTCCGGACGCGGTCAACCATGGCGACGTGGAGGTGAGCGGGGAAACCGGGACGCGGCGCCAGCAGGTCGACTTCACCATCGTCGATCCCGACACCGGCCGGCCCGTCGGCGCCGCGACGTTCGAGGTCGATCTGGACGAGCTGGCCGAGCGCCGCTCCAAGCAGCCCAAGAGCTGACCACATCACACACGCCCGGGAGGGACCGATGTTCAAGAAGGTGAACGACCTGAAGATCGCCGCCAAGGTGATCGGGGCGGTGCTGGCCGTGCTGCTGACGACGGCGGCGATGGCGGGGATTTCCTACACCCAGGTCGTGGCGATCGAGGGCAGCGTCGCGGCCACCGTGACCGCGTACCGCGTCGTCGACGAGGCCGACCGGATGACCGCCGCGCTGGCCGAACAGCAGACGGCGCTGCGCGGCTTCCTGCTGAGCGGCGACCCCGCGTATCTCGACCCGTACCGTGCCGCCCGGGGCCGGTTCGACGAGACCCTGGCGCAGTTGAAGACCCTGACCGCCGCGCAGCCGGTGCAGCAGGAGCGTCTCGCCAGGGCCGGCGCGCTGGTGGCCCGCTGGCACGACGAGGTGGTGGCGCGGCAGTTCCGCCTGATGCGGCACCCCGACACGGTGAACGAGGCGCGCATGCTCGAGTCCGTCGGCACCGGCGACGTGCACACGGCGGTGATCCGCACCCTGGCCTCCGAGGTGGCGGAGGCCGAGAAGACCCGGCTGGCGGCGAGCGCCGTCGCCCAGCAGCAGGCGTTCACGACCACCTATCTGGCGGTCGGCATCGGCGTCGCCCTCGTCCTGGTGCTGGGGATCGGTGTCGCCCTGCTGGCCCGGCGCGTCATCGCCCGGCCGATCGTCGACATGACCGAGCGCATGCGCCGGCTCGCCGAAGGCGACCGCAACGTCACCGTGGTCGGGCTCGACCGCAGGGACGAGATCGGCGCCATGGCGCAGGCGGTGGAGGTGTTCAAGCAGAACGCCATCCGCGCCGACCGGCTCGCCGCCGAACAGCTCGCCGAGCACGCCGCCGAGGCCAGGCGCGCGGCCACCCTCGACGAGCTGGTCCAGCGCTTCGAGGCGACGGTCGGCGGCATCCTCGGAAGCGTCGGCAGCGCCGCCCGCCAGCTCGACGGGACGGCGCACGACATGGCCACCATCGCCGACCAGACCAACCAGCAGGCCACCGCGTCGGCCAGCGCCGCGGCGCAGACCTCGGCCAACGTCCAGACCGTCGCCACGGCCACCGAGGAGATGGCCAGCACCCTGCGCGAGATCGCCGGCCAGGTCACCCGCTCCACCGACATCGCCGGCCGGGCGGTGCGCGAGGCGGAGGAGACCAACGCCAACGTCGGGGCGCTGAACGAGGCGGCGCAGAAGATCGGCGACGTGGTCGAGCTGATCAACTCGATCGCCAGCCAGACCAACCTGCTGGCGTTGAACGCCACCATCGAGGCGGCGCGCGCCGGCGAGGCCGGCAAGGGCTTCGCCGTCGTCGCCTCCGAGGTCAAGAGCCTGGCCAACCAGACCGCCAGGGCGACCGAGGAGATCGCCGCCCACGTGACGGCCATGCAGCAGACCACCGGCGGGGTGGTCGGCGCGATCCACGGCATCGGCCGCACGATCGCCGCCATCAACGAGGTGGCGACTGCCATCGCCGGCGCCGTGGAGGAGCAGACGGCCGCCACCCAGGAGATCGCCCGCAACGTCCAGGAGGCGGCGCGGGGGACCGAGGAGGTGTCCAGCAACGTCGGCCAGGTGACCCAGGCCGCCGGTCACACCGGGACGGCGGCCAAGCAGGTGCTCGACGCCGCCGACGGGCTGAGCCGGCAGTCGGATCTGCTCCGCCGGGAGGTGGAGACCTTCCTCCACGGCATCCGGGCCGCCTGACCGGAGGGGCGCCTCCTTTCGTATGGGAGCCTCGCCGGTCGCCGGCCCGGCTTCCGGCGATCCTGTGGAGCGAAGGGGAGGGGGAGGGCGCTCGAACGGCCCCAACAGGAGGGGGCGGGGCATTCGGCTCTGCTCCCATGGTGCGTGCTGATCCCGATGGTCCGCAACCCCATCTCGGAGGCTGCAGACAACGGAGAACGGCATGCAGACCCTACCCGATGCAGCCCGTGCCGGCCTCGCTTCGCCGGCCGTCGGCATCGCCGCCGACGAGGCGGCCGAGCGCCTCGCCGCCTATCTCGCCGGCGTGCCCCACGACCTGCGCGACGCCGCCCTCCAGGGCTACCGCCGCGTGACGCTGGCGCTGCTGGCCCGCCGTGGCGTCGCCGAGGGGGCGGCCGAGGCGCTGGTGGACGGTGTCGTCGCCAAGATCCGTGCGCGGCTCGGCGCCATCGACCGCGCCGGCGGCACGGCGGTGGGCAGGGCGTGACCGGGCCCGTCCGGGCCGGACCTCGTCGGGCCCGGACGGCACGGTTAGAGCAAGATCGCTTCTGGTCGATCCGGCCAGAAGCGATCCCGCTCTAGCGGCCGCGGCGGCGCAGCATCCGCATCACGCCCTTGAGCAGGGCGTAGCGCTTGGCCCATTTCCACATGGCTCCCTCCTGTGCGGGGTCGACGACCCGTCAACAGGCGCCGCCGCGATCCGTCCCGCCCGTCGCCTGGGGACGGCGGAAGTCGATGGCGATGATGCGGCTGCGCCCGAACAGCGCGTCGCGTCCCGCCGCGGTCAGCCGGCAGACCAGCCAGTCCGGCTTCAGGGGGTTGGCGAACCAGCGCTCGGCCCAGCCGCGCTCCAGGCAGACGCGGACGACCCGCGCCCTGACCCGTTGCCCGTCCTCGTCGAACAGCGGCAGCTTGCCGCCGGGCTGGTCGAGGCCGCGGCGCAGCCACGCCGCCTCCGCGTCGGTCGGCGGGCGGGGGTCGGCGCGGTCGGGCGATCGGGGCATTGGCCGCCTCGGCGTCGCTGTGGCAGAGTCGGGCCATTCTAGGGACATTTCGTGGCGTTTGCAGCATCGGGGGTGGGAGATGGCCGGGCAGGACCTCGTCTTCGTCTACATGACCGCGGGCTCGCGCGCCGAGGCCGAGACGATCGGCCGGGCGCTGGTGGAGGAGCGGCTGGCCGCCTGCGTCAACCTCCTCGGCTCGATGACCTCAATCTACCGCTGGGAGGGGGCGGTGGAAACGGCCGAGGAGGTCGCCTTCGTCGCCAAGACCACGGCCGGCCTGTTCGACCGGCTGGCGGAGCGGGTGCGCGCGCTGCACAGCTACGAGGTCCCCTGCGTCGTCGCGCTGCCGGTGGATCTGGGAAGCCCCGCCTACCTCGCCTGGTTGCGCCGGGAGACGGCATGACCGCCATGCGGTGCGGCCGCTGGACGGGCCGCCGCGGCCCGTGAGATGGTCCGGCGAACCATCCACCTGCGGAGACGTTCGATGACCAACACGTCCGCCCGCCTCGCCGTCGCGTTCTCCTGGGTCGGGCACGCCCTGATGCACGTCATCACCGGGCTGTTCATGACCGTGGTGCTGGTCCTCGAACGGGAATGGAAGGTGCCCTACGACGAGCTGATCCGGCTGTGGACGCTGGGTTCGCTGATGATCGGGCTGACGGCGCCGCTGGCCGGCTGGCTCGGCGACCGCTGGAGCGATTCGCGGATGATGGCGATCTTCTTCGTCGTCACCGGCATCGGCTCGATCGCCGCCGGCCTGGCCGACGGGACGGACGCCCTGTGGATCGCCCTCGCCCTCATGGGCCTCGGCGCCTCCATCTACCACCCCATCGGCATGTCGTGGGTCGTCAAGAACGCCACCAACCGCGGCAGCGCCTTGGGCTATCTCGGCCTGTTCGGCACCGTCGGCGTGGCCTCGGCGGCGGTGGTCGCCGGCGGGCTCACCGATCTGTGGTCCTGGCGCGCCGCCTTCATCGTCCCCGGCGTGCTCAGCCTGGTGGTCGGGGCGGCGCTGGCCGCCTGCATCGCCGCCGGGCTGGTGGTCGACCGCAGCAACGACGTCAAGCCGCAGCCGGCGCCGGCGCGCGGCGACGTGGTGCGCGCCTTCTTCGTGCTCTCGGTGACCATGGTGTCCGCCGGGCTCATGTTCAGCGCCATGCAGGTGGTCCTGCCCAAGCTGTTCGAGGAGCGGCTGGCGGGGCTGGTGGGCGGCGGCACCTTCGGCATCGGCGGCCTCGTCACGGCGGTCTACCTCACGGCGGCGGTCCCGCAGCTGATCGGCGGCCATCTCGCCGACCGCTATCCGGTGAAGCGCATCTACGTGCTGTGCCTGCTCGCCCAGGTGCCGCTGATGGCGGCGCTGGCGGTGCTGGCCGGGGTGCCGCTGGTCGGCGCGGCGGCGCTGGTGGTGATCGCCTCCCAGGTGCAGATCCCGGCGGAGAGCCTGCTGCTGGCCCGCTTCACGCCGGGCCGCCACCGCGGGCTGGCCTTCGGCGCCAAGTTCATCCTGTCCTTCGGCGCCGGCCCGGTCGCCATCCAGATGGTCGCCTTCTTCTATGAGCGGTTCGGCGGCTTCCAGATGCTCTACGCCACCCTGTCCCTGCTGGTCGGGGCGGCCTTCCTGGCCGCGCTGCTGCTGCCGGGAGAGCGGCGCGAACCGGTGGCGCTGGCCGCCGGCGTCGGGGCGGCGCCCGCCGGCGGCGACTGACGCGGCCTCCGTTCGGCCGGCTCGCCCGGCCGGCGCCTCCGGTCACGGAAAGTCGGTCACAGGCGGTCCGGCCCGTCGGCGGCGGGCAGGGCCGCCAGCGCGCTGGCGCTCGGGACGGCACCGTCCCACGGCAGCAGCCAGGCGTCGGCGATTCCCCCGGCCCGTGCCCGGCCGAGCTGGCGCAGCGCGGTGGCGCGGCCGGCCGGAGGGAGCGCCACCCGGTAGCGGGTGCGCCCGTCCACCACCGCCTCGACGACGAGCGTGCCCGGGCCGAAGCGGCGCCGGTGCTCCTCCGCCTGGTCGCGGCGGGTGAAGCTGCCGACGACCACCAGCAGGCGTCCGGCGGCATGGTACGCGGGCGTGCCGGCCGGGCCGACGATTCCGGTGGGGGCGTCCACCGCCGCCGCGACGACGGTGCGGGTGCCGGCGACGGGGGCCTCCGCGGCGGTCGTCGTCGGCACCCCGCCCGCCGCTGACGGTGCGACCGCAGTTGGTGCGACCGCAGACGGTGTGGCCGGCGGGTCGGCGTCGCTGACCGTGCCGACCGGCGCCGCCGCCACCTCCACGCCGTCCGGCGCGGCGGCGGTGCGGGGCGGGGCGCCGCCGCCGCTCTCCGGGCCGTCCGGCGGCGCCCCCTCGACCTCGCGCATGACGGCGACGAGCAGGGGCGGTGGCGGCGCGTCCTCGCAGAGGCGGCCGCTGCGCAGGATGTTCATGAGGCCGCAGTCGCGCTCGGCGACGGCGGAGATGAGATGGTCGCCTGCCGACTTCTCGGTGCGCAGGAACAGCACCGTGTCGACGTAGAGGGACGCCACGCTCACGGCCACCGGCATTCCCGCGCAGCCGGCGAGGCCCAGGCCGGCCGCGGCGGCCACCACGGCCACGCTGGCGGTGCGGACGAGAGTCATGCGGCTTCCCCCGGCGTGGTCGGCGCGTCCGGTCGGGTCGGTGCGACCGTTCGTGTAGGGTCCACCCCGTCCGCGTCGGAGTCAAGGGAAGGGTCGGGTTGGGCGCGGATACGCCCACCGCGCCGCCCCTCCCCCTCTCCAAAGGGGGAGGGGCGGGCGACCGTCAGCCGGCCGCCCGCAGGGCGCGGTCGAGGTCGGCGACGATGTCGTCGGCGGTCTCGATGCCGATCGACAGGCGGATCACCTCCGGTCCGGCGCCGGCGGCGGCCTGCGCCTCGGGGGGCAGCTGGCGGTGGGTGGTCGAGGCGGGATGGATGATCAGCGAGCGGCTGTCGCCGAGGTTGGCGACGTGGCTGAACAGCTCGACGCTCTCCACCAGCTTGACGCCGGCCTCGTAGCCGCCCTTCAGGCCGAAGGTGAAGACCGAGCCGGCGCCCTTGGACAGGTATTTCCCGGCGGCCGCCTTGTACGCGGAGGAGTCGAGGCCGGCGTAGCTGACCCAGGCGACCGCGGGGTGGCTCTCCAGGAAGCGCGCCACCGTCAGCGCGTTGGCGCAGTGGCGCTCCATGCGCAGCGGCAGCGTCTCGATGCCGTTCAGGGTCAGGAAGGCGTTCAGCGGCGCCTGGCTGGGCCCGAGGTCGCGCAGCCCCACGGCGTGGCCGTGGATGGTGAAGGCGAGGTGGCCGAACGTCTCGTGGAAGCGCAGGCCGTGGTAGCCCGGCTCCGGCTCCGACAGGGCCGGGAACTTGCCGTCCTTCGACCAGTCGAAGGTGCCGCTGTCGACCACCACGCCGCCGAGCGACGTGCCGTTGCCGGACAGGAACTTGGTGGTGGAGTGCACGACCAGGGTGGCGCCCCACTCGATGGGCCGGCACAGGTACGGGGTCGCCAGCGTGTTGTCGACGATCAGCGGGATGCCGGCGTCGGCGGCGATGCGGCCGAGCGCCTCG
This sequence comes from Azospirillum sp. ST 5-10, assembly GCF_051225715.1. Classification (NCBI taxonomy): domain Bacteria; kingdom Pseudomonadati; phylum Pseudomonadota; class Alphaproteobacteria; order Rhodospirillales; family Azospirillaceae; genus Azospirillum; species Azospirillum sp. ST 5-10. Next base: position 11,302 of record NZ_JBPJSP010000041.1, on the reverse strand, counting down.
AGGTCGCTGACGACGCCGCCGGGATTGGCCAGGCTCTCGCAGAACAGCGCCTTGGTGTTGGGGCCGATGGCGCGCCGGACGGCGTCCAGGTCGTCGAAGTCGGCGAAGGTCGCCTTCCAGCCGAAGGCCCGGGGGAAGCTGTTCTTGAACTGGTTGATGGAGCCGCCGTAGAGCTTGTTGGAGGAGACGAAGTCGTCGCCCGGCCCCATCAGCGGGAAGAGGGCCAGCATCTGCGCGGCGTGGCCGGAGCCGGTGCAGGTGGCGCCCGCACCGCCCTCCAGGTTGGCCATCCGCTCCTCCAGCGCCGACACCGTCGGGTTGGTCAGGCGGGAGTAGATGTAGCCGACCTTCTGCAGGTTGAAGAGCGACGCCGCCTCGTCCGCGTCCTCGAACACGTAGGCGGTGGTCTGGTAGATCGGCACCTGGCGCGCGCCCGTGGCCGGGTCGGGCGCCGCCCCGGCATGGATGGCGCGGGTCTCGAAGCCGAACGTCTTCTGCTCGCTCATAAGGCGATCCCCCCTCGTTTGGTCCTGGATCAGATCAGTTTCTTGAAGCTCTTGACGGGGCGCTTGGCGCCGAAGAGGACGTTGGAGTTGACGCCGATCCGGCCGATCTCGCCGAACAGGCGCTGGTACTCGATCTTCGGGCAGCGGTTCATCACCACGGTCAGGCCGGCCGCCTCGGCCCGGCGCGCCGCCGCGTCGTTGCGCACGCCGAGCTGCATCCACACCACCTTGGCGCCCGCCGCGATGGCCTCGTCGACGATGCCGTCGGCGGCGCGGGCGTTGCGGAAGATGTCGACCATGTCGGGCGGCTCCGGCAGCTCGGCCAGCGCGGCGTAGGCCCGCTCCCCCAGGATCTCCCGGCCGGCCAGCTTCGGGTTCACCGGGATCATGCGGTATCCCTTGTCCTTCAGGTACTTCAGCACGAAGTAGGAGGCCCGCACCGGATCGTCGCTGGCGCCGACCACGGCGATGGAGCGGACGCGCTCCAGCACGCCGCGGATGAAGTCGTCGCTGTAGCTGTCGTGGTCCACCGGCCGCTCCCCGCTCATCGGCCGCACCACACCGGCGTCCGCTTGGCGAGGAAGGCGTCGATCCCCTCCTCGGCGTCGCGCGCCAGCATGTTGCGGGTCATCACCTCCGCCGCGTAGGCGTAGGCCTCGGCGGTCGGCATCTCGACTTGGCGGTGGAACGCCTCCTTGCCGACCGCCAGGGTCAGCGGCGACTTGCCGGCGATGGTCGCGGCGACGTCCGCCACCGTCGCGTCCAGCCGCTCGGCCGGCACCGCCCGGTTGATCAGGCCGATCCGCACGGCCTGGCCGGCGTCGACCATCTCGCCGGTCAGCAGCATCTCCATGGCCGCCTTGCGGCCCACCGCCCGGGTCAGCGCCACCATCGGCGTCGAGCAGAACAGGCCGATGTTGACGCCGGGCGTGGCGAAGCGGGCGTCGTCGGCGGCGTAGGCGAGGTCGCAGGTGGCGACGAGCTGGCAGCCGGCGGCGGTGGCGACGCCGTGGACGCGGGCGATCACCGGCGGCCGCACGCGCTGGATCGTCAGCATCAGTGCCGTGCAGGTGGCGAAGGTCTCCTCGTAGAAGGCGCGGTCGGGGTTGGCGCGCATCTCCTTGAGGTCGTGGCCGGCGCAGAAGGCCGGCCCGGCGCCGGCCAGCACCACCGCCTTCACCGCCGCGTCCGCCGCCGCCGCCTCGAGCGCCGCCGTCAGGGCGCGCATCATGGCGAGCGACAGGGCGTTGCGGGCGCCGGGCCGGTTCAGGGTGAGCGTCGCCACCCCGTCGCGGTCGGCGCGCCGGACCAGGGGTTCGGTGTCGCCGCAGGGCGCGCCGGTCGCGCTCATCGCCATGCTCCCCTCCTTCGTCGATCGGTCGCCCGCCGGGGCGGGCCGGGGCATCAGACGGCAAGGCGCGGCAAAGTTCAACGGGAATCCGGAACGGCGGGCTTGTATAAACTCCGGAAAGGACGTTCCGCGCTTGTGCAATGCGCGCCGGGGCGGCGCCTCACGGACGGCGCGCCGGCCGGGCGCGGACCTGCTCGCGGTAGAGGATGTAGATGCCGCTGGCGACGATCACCCCGGCGCCGAGCAGGGTCGTCCAGGCCGGCACCTCGGCGAACACCAGCACGCCCCAGCCCGTCGCCCACACCAGGGTGGTGTAGCCGAAGGGGGCCACCACCGCGGCGGGGGCCGCGGTGTAGGCGCGGATCATGCAGAAATGGCTGCTTGCCCCCAGGCTGCCGAGCAGCAGCATGAGCCCGGCCGCGGTCAGGTCGGGCGTCTCCCAGACGAACGGCAGCGCGGCCGAGCACACCGCCGTCCCGACGACGCTGGTGTAGAAGAAGGTGGTCAGGGTCGGGTCGCTGGTCTTCAGCATGCGGGTGATGATCTGGTAGAGCGCGTTGGCCACCGCGGCGCTCAGCGGCAGCAGCACGGTCCACTGGAAAGCGCCGCTGGCCGGCCCGACGATCAGCAGGGCGCCCGCGAACCCCGCCAGCACCGCCAGGCCGCGCCGCCAGCCCACCGTCTCCTTCAGCAACGGGATCGACAGCACGGTGATCAGCACCGGCGTGGAATTGAGGATCGCCGTGACGTCGACGAAGGGCAGCAGCCCCAGCGCCGTCATCATCAGCAGGGTGACGGTCAGCAGCATCAGCGAGCGCACGAGCTGCAGGCCCGGCCGCCGCGACACCAGCAGCCCCGGCGCCCGCCAGCCGACCAGGGCGGCGGCCAGCACGAGGTGGACGGCGAAGCGCGCCCAGGCCACCTCGAGCACGGGGTAGCTCTGCACCAGCACGCGCGTTATGGCGTCCTGGCTGACGAACAGGAAGGTGGTGGCGACCATCCACGCCACGCCCGCCCGTGCGGACGCTCCCGCCGCGTCGATGACGGGCGCCGCCGGCCTCTCCAGGGAATCCACGATGTCGCATCCTGAGGGAATGGGTTGCGCACAGTACTAGTATATCAATCGATCCGGCAACGTCCGCCGCGGGATGGCAGCGTTGCTCGCCGCGGCCGCGCCGGGAACGGGGGAGGGGACGCCGTCCGCCGGCGTGCGGGCGGCGCACCCGCCGCACGCCGGACCGTGCGGTTCCGTATGGCGTGCGCTACGATGGGCCGACGCCAACGAAGACGACAGGGGAGGGCAGCCCGTGACCCAACAGCAACCCGCCATCGCCGCGGCCGACCTGGAGGCGCTGATCCGCGAGGGCGTGCCGCTCGTCGGCAACTTCGGCATCGTCATCGACGAGCTGGCGGCCGGCTTCGTGCGCATGCGCATGCCCTACAAGGACGATTTCGTCCGGCCCGGCGGCACGGTCACCGGGCCGGCCATGTTCGGCCTGGCCGACGTGGCGCTCTACGCCGCCGTCCTGTCGCTGATCGGCCGGGTCGAGCTGGCGGTCACCACCTCGATGACCATCAACTTCCTGCGCCGCCCCGCCCCGGTGGCGCTGCTGTGCGAGGCGCGCGTGCTGAAGCTCGGCAAGCGGCTCGCCTATGGCGAGATCCTGCTGTTCTCCGAGGGCTCCGCCGAGCCGGTCGCCCACGCCACCGGGACCTACTCCATCCCGCCCCACGACCCGGTCACCGTCGCGGTAGCGGGATACCACGATTCCGCGGGTCCGTAAAAGATCCTTTGAGATCAATGCTCTTTGCCGGACGGTATCCTGATACCTCTCTGCCAACACCTTGAATATGCTGGTGTTTTTTTCGGTTGACTCGGGGCCTGCGTCCCCGTACAAAACCGGCCGCTTCGGCGCCGCGGGATCCGGCGGTCCGCCGATCCACGATTCACGCGAACGAGTGTGGCGATGAAGACCTTCAATCTGAAGCCGACCGACATCGACAAGAAGTGGTACGTCGTCGATGCCGACGGCGTCGTTCTCGGCCGGCTCGCCAGCATCCTGGCGAACATGCTCCGCGGCAAGCACAAGCCGACCTTCACCCCGCACATGGATTGCGGCGACCACATCGTCGTCGTCAACGCCGAGAAGGTGAAGCTGACCGGCAACAAGCGCCGCGACGACTATTTCTACTGGCACACCGGCTATCCCGGCGGCATCAAGGGCCGCTCCAAGGGCCAGATCCTCGACGGCCGCTTCCCCGAGCGGGTCATCATGAAGGCGGTCGAGCGCATGATCCCGCGCGGGCCGCTGGGCCGTCGCCAGATGACCCATCTCAAGGTCTACAAGGGCCCCGCCCACCCGCACGAGGCGCAGCAGCCTGCCGCGCTCGACATCGCCGCGATGAACCCGAAGAACAAGCGGAGCGCGTAATCCCATGGCTCAGGTCACCACCACCATCTCCAGCCTGAAGGATCTGCAGGCTGCCGGTGCGACCGGCACCGAGGCCGCGCCCGCCGAGACCGCCGAGCCGAAGCTGGACAAGTTCGGCCGCGCCTACGCCACCGGCAAGCGCAAGGACGCCGTCGCCCGCGTGTGGGTCAAGCCGGGCACCGGCAAGATCACCGTCAACGGCCGCGACCTGGAGGTCTACTTCGCCCGCCCGGTGCTGCGCATGATGATCAACCAGCCCTTCTCGCTGGTCGACCGCGCCGGCCAGTTCGACGTGCTGTGCACCGTCGCCGGCGGCGGCCTGTCGGGCCAGGCCGGGGCCGTGCGCCACGGCATCTCCAAGGCGCTGACCTACTACGAGCCGGCCCTGCGGCCGCCGCTGAAGGCCGCCGGGTTCCTCACCCGCGACGCCCGCGTCGTGGAGCGCAAGAAGTACGGCCGCGCCAAGGCCCGCCGCAGCTTCCAGTTCTCCAAGCGCTAAGCGCGACCGGCCCCGCCGTTCACCGTCAGGAAAAGGGGGCGTCCCGCGCGGGGCGCCCCCTTTTCGTGTTATCGTCCTTGCCCCCGCGGGCAGCGTCCAGCGTGTCGAGAGAGATCCCATGGCCAACGACCTCACCCCGATCCGCATCGGCATCCTCGGTGCCAGCGGCTACACCGGCGCCGAACTCGTGCGCCTGCTGCTGCGCCATCCGGCGGCGCAGTTGACGGTCCTCACCGCCGAACGCCAGGCCGGAAAGCCGATCGCCGAGGTGTTCCCCCACCTCGCCGGCCACGGGCTGCCCGACCTCGTCAAGATCGAGGACGTCCCCTGGGACAGGCTGGACCTGGTGTTCTGCGCCCTGCCGCACGGCACCACCCAGGAGATCGTCGCCGGCATCCCCAACGGCCTGCGCGTCGTCGACCTGTCCGCCGACTTCCGGCTGGCCGACGTCGCCGAGTACGCGACCTGGTACGGCCACGAGCACCGCGCCCCCGCCCTGCAGAAGGAGGCCGCCTACGGCCTGACCGAGCTGAACCGGCAGGGCGTGCGCAAGGCCCGGGTCGTCGCCAACCCCGGCTGCTATCCCACCTGCTCGCTGCTGCCCCTGGTGCCGCTGCTGCTGGAGGAGATGATCGAGCCCGGCGGCATCGTCATCGACGCCAAGTCCGGCGTCTCCGGCGCCGGCCGCGACGCCAAGCAGGCCAACCTGTTCGCCGAGGTGTCGGAGGGCTTCAACGCCTACGGCGTCGGCTCGCACCGCCACATGCCGGAGATCGAGCAGGAGCTGCGCCTCGCCGCCGGCCGCCCGCTCACCGTCTCCTTCACGCCGCACCTCGTGCCGATGAACCGCGGCATGATGGCGACCATCTATGTCCGCATGACCGACGGCACCAACGCCGACGACCTGCGCGAGGCGTTGAACCGCAAGTACGCCGGCGAGCCGTTCGTGCGCGTCGTCCCGCCCGGCGTCGCCCCGGCCACCCGCCACGTGCGCGGCTCCAACCACTGCCTGATCGGCGTGTTCCCGGACCGCACCGCGCGCGGCGCCATCATCGTCTCGGTCATCGACAACCTGGTGAAGGGCGCCTCGGGCCAGGCCGTGCAGAACATGAACGTCCTGATGGGCCTGGGCGAGACGACGGGGCTCGAGCAGGCGCCGTTGTTCCCCTGAGCACGGCCGTCCCCCGCCCCGTCGCCGGGCGGGGCGGGGGACGGCGGGCGTCCGAGGAGGCCTCCATGTCCGGTGTCATCCTGCCGTTCCGCGGCGTGCGGCCGCGCATCGACCCCAGCGCCTACGTGGCCCCGACCGCGGCGGTGATCGGCGACGTCACGGTCGGCGCCGACTGCGGCGTCTGGTTCGGCTGCACCCTGCGCGGCGACGTCAACGCCATCGTCGTCGGCGCCCGCACCAACATCCAGGACGGCACCGTCGTCCACGTCTCCTCGACAGGACAGGGGACCTACATCGGCGACGATGTCACAGTCGGGCACCTCGCGCTGTTGCATGCGTGCACCTTGGAGTCCGGCTGCTTCATCGGCATGAAGGCCTGCATCATGGACGACGCCCTCGTCGAGTCGGAGGCGATGGTCGCCGCCGGGGCCCTGGTGACGCCGGGAAAGCGCGTCCGCGCCGGGGAATTGTGGGCGGGCAGCCCGGCGCGGCGGCTGCGCGACGTCGAGGAGGGGGACCGTGCCGAATTCGCTCGCCTGGCGAACCTCTACGTCGACCTCGCCCGTGTCTATCGGGACACATGAGGCCGCTTTCGCTGGGGTACCCACTCGACGAACGGCCAGTGCGGTGGTAGGTGTGATCCCGGCGGTTTCGTGCCCAGGCGGAGAGTCCTGTAGGGCTTCCGGACGATGGGAAGGAACGGCTTCGATCCCTATGTCATTTTGGGATCGCGGTCAACGGTGGCGCGTTAGGACGGTTGCCGTGGCGTTGCCGGGCACGTTGCGCACCGGTCGCATCGAGATGCTGAGGGTAACCGGAGGATAGAACAGATGAAAAGCAGCATGCGAAACGGACTGGCCATGGCGTCGGCGATCATCATCGCCGGCTTCGCGTCTCAGGCATTCGCTCAGACCGCACAGTGGTGCAATCCCGTCCTCACGGCGGCGAACCTCCCGGTGATGAGCGCCGGCGGGACCCCCGTCCTGCACGCCGGCAGCTATCCGTGCCCGGTGACCGCCGCCCCGGTGGCGGCGCCGGCCGTGCAGCCGCAGTACCAGGTGTTCTTCGACTGGGATAAGTCGAACATCACGCCGGCCGCCGACCGGATCATCTCCGACGTCGTCGCCGCGGTGGGCACCGGGCAGAACGCCCGCATCCACGTGATCGGCCACACCGACACGTCGGGCCCGCCCGCCTACAACCAGGGCCTGTCCGAGCGCCGCGCCGCCTCGATCAAGCAGGCGCTGGTCGCCAAGGGCATCCCCGCGGCCAGCATCACCACCGAGGGCGTGGGCGAGACGCAGCTGCTGGTCCAGACCGGCCCGAACGTCCGCGAGCCGTCGAACCGCCGCGGCCAGATCCTGCCGCGCGGCGCCAACATGCCGTCGTCCTGATCACGGGACGAACGTCGTCCGGCGCGACGAGAACGGCCCCGGGGGAGCGATCCCCCGGGGCCTTTTTTCATGGCGCGCCGGTCGCGGAGTGGGCCGGCCGGCGGGGACGGCCGCGTGTCCCCGGCGGCCGTCCCGGAAGCCCGGTCAGACGATGCGTTCCTTGACGTAGGCGCCGGGGGCCTCCTCGATCGCCGGCAGCGGCCCCTTGGCCGGGTCGCGCGCCTCGACCTTGCCGTTGGCGTGCTTGCCCACCCAGCGGTTCCACTCCGGCCACCAGGAGCCCGGGGTCGGCTGGGCGTCCTTCAGCCAGTCGTCAGCCGCCTTCGGCAGCTTGGTGCTGGTCCAGTAGCAGTACTTCTCGGCGGCCGGCGGGTTGACGACGCCGGCGATGTGGCCGGACGCCGCCAGCACGAACTTGACCGGGCCGGCGAAGATCTGCGTGGCCGCGTAGGTGCTCTTCCACGGCGCGATGTGGTCCTCGCGGGTGGAGAGGAAGAAGGACGGGGTCTTGATCTTGCGCAGGTCGATCGGCACGCCGCCCAGGGTGAGGGCGCCGGGTTGCACCAGGAGGTTCTTCTGGTACATGTTGCGCAGGTAATAGCTGTGCATCGCCGCCGGCATGCGCGTGGAATCGCTGTTCCAGTACAGCAGGTCGAAGGGGAACGGGTCCTTGCCCAGCAGGTAGTTGTTGACGACGAACGACCAGATCAGGTCGTTGGCGCGCAGCATGTTGAAGGTCGTGGCCATCTTCGAGCCGTCGAGATAGCCCTTCTCGTTCATCTGGCTCTCGAGGAAGGAGAGCTGCTCCTCGTCGATGAAGACCGACAGTTCGCCGGCCTCGGCGAAGTCGGTCATGGTGGTGAAGAAGGTGATCGACTTGATGCGGTCGTCGCCCTTGGCCGCCATGTAGGCGAGGGTCGCCGCCATCAGGGTGCCGCCGAGGCAGTAGCCGATGGCGTTGACGTCCTCCTCGCCGGTCTGCGTGCGGATCGCCTCCAGCGCCGCCAGCGGGCCTTCGAACATGTAGTCCTCGAAGGACTTGCGCGCCAGCGTCTCGTCCGGGTTCACCCAGGACAGGACGAAGACGGTGTGTCCCTGGTCGACCGCCCACTTGATGAAGCTGTTCTTCTCGCGCAGGTCGAGGATGTAGTACTTGTTGATCCAGGGCGGCACGATCATCAGCGGCCGCTTGTTCACCTGCGCGGTGGTGGGCGTGTACTGGATGAGCTGCATCAGGTCGGTCTGGAAGACGACCTTGCCCGGCGTCACCGCGACGTTCTTGCCGACCTGGAAGGCGTCGTAGTCGGTCATCGAGATGCGCAGCTCGCCCTTGCCGCGCTCCAGGTCCTTCAGCAGATGCTCCAGCCCCTTCACCAGGTTCTCGCCGCCGGATTCCACGGTGGTGCGCAGCACCTCGGGGTTGGTCATGACGAAGTTGGAGGGCGCCATGGCGTCGACGAACTGGCGGGTGTAGAAGTCGACCTTGCGGGCGGTGTGGTCGTCCAGCCCGTCGACCTCGTTGACGGTGGACTGCATCCAGCGGGCCGACAGCAGGTAGGATTGCTTGATGAAATCGAACAGCGTGTTCTCGTCCCAGGCCGCGTCCTTGAAGCGGCGGTCGTCCTTGGCCGGGGTGATGACCGGCGGCGCCTCCTGGCCCAGCAGGCGCTGGGTGGTGCGCTGCCACAGCGTCAGATAGTCCTGCCACAGGGACATCTGCGCCTTCATCAGCTTGGCCGGGTCCGCCATCAGGCGGGTCGTCATCTCCAGGAACGCGCTGCCGATGCCCATGGGGTCGGGGTTCCCCGCCGCGGCGCCGTCGCCGGTCTGGCGCGCCAGGAACTCGGTGACGAGGCGCTGGCTTTGCTCGGCGATGCGGGCCATCGCGCGGGACAGCTCGACGGGATCGGGCAGCTTCACGTCGGGGGCCTGGTTTTCGGCCATGGGTGCGGTCCTTTTTGGTCGCGTTTGGGCTTCAGGTTGGGGCAAGCTCAGGTTTATACAAAGCCGGCTGGTTTTTGAAACGGGCTTCGTGTGCCGGGGGCCGGCGGTTCGACCGGAATCGGCGGAACCGGGGTCCGCGACGGGTCGTTGCCGGATGGTGCAGGGGCGTCATACACGCGTCCGGTTAAGGTTTCGTGTTTCCGCTCGCGCCGACGGGCGGGCAGCAGGGCGGGGGTCGCATGGGTGTGGGGAGCGGGATGCGGGTTCGTGGGATGGGGCGCCGGGCGCCGGCGGCGCTGGCGGCGGTCGTGTCGGCGGTCGTGTCGGCGGCGGCGCTGTCGGCTGGCCTGCTGGCGGCGGGGTGCAGCGACCGCACCCTGGACACCGGCCTGGTCGGCGGCCTGACCGGCGCGCGGCGCGACCTGCCCGAGACGCCGGTCCGCCCGATGACGGGCGAGGAGAAGGCCTATCCCAACCTGGCGACGGTGCCCGAGCGCCCCACCGACATCCCCACCGTGGCGGAGCGCCAGCGCGACCTGCGCTCCCTCGAAAGCGACCGCGCCGCCGCCAAGGCGGCGGCGGAGGCGCTGGAGCGCGAGCTGGGACCGGTGACCGTGCCGCCCCGCCCCGACCTGACGCCGGGTCGCCCCGCCGGCGGCTGAGCGTGCGGGCGGGCGTGCAGAAAAGGCCTTGATTTGTCGGCGTCCGCCCGCTAGTTCTCTCGCGTCCACGCGGTCCCCATCGTCTAGAGGCCTAGGACACCGCCCTTTCACGGCGGCGACAGGGGTTCGAATCCCCTTGGGGACGCCATTTTCCGCGCGTGAGCCAACTCAAGCACTTACGGAAGCCGGAACGGCCCTGTGTACCACTCGTGTGTACCAGTGGGGTCGCCGTGGGCTTGCAATCCTTCCTCCTCCGACGTGGCGCAACGTACTCCTATCGCGTGCGGGTTCCCCGAGACCTCGTGCCGTTGCTGGGCGGACGGAGAGAGTTGAAGAAGGCGCTTGGCACCGCCTGTCCGGTCACGGCAAAGTCTCGCGCCGCCATCATTCATGCGGCGGTTCAGACCCTCATGGCGAGACTGCGCATGACCAGCCTCCCGGCGGATGCCGAAGCGTTTCTCGAATTCATGAAACGGGCCACTGAGTGGTCCGAGGCGATGCTCATCGAACACCTCGATAAGCTTCCGCCGGAACAACAGGCCGAGTTCCGTCACCACGCCGCCACGATCCGGACGGCGCTGGCCGGGACCAAAGCGCACGTGAAGGCGGCCGAGCTGGAGACGGTGAACCGTGGCCTGCAACAAGCTCTCGCCCGGGGAGCGGCTCCGGGCGTCCCGTCCGAGCAGATCAGCGTGATCATTGAACGCATGGAGGCGATCGCGGCGCAGGTCACCCCCAATCCGCTCAAGGGCTTGGATGAAAAGGCGAGGCTTCCGATTTCCGAATTCCTCGATGAATTTCTTGAAAAGAGGAATCTTAGCAGAAGTAGTGTGTATAATTACAGGCGTTGTTTTCGAATTCTTACGGATTTGCTGGATGGCAAGGCTGTTGGCCTAATCGACACCCGTGATTTGCAGAGGTTTCATGAATTGTTGATGGACACTCCGAGCGACAAGGGGGATGGAAATTTCCTAAAGCAGGACACTATTAGCCGCTATATCAGTAACGTTAGTTGCTTTTTTGATGAGTTTGCCATTCCGAATCATCTTGCGCACGACAATCCAACCCGGCGAGTTGTGGTTTTGCCAGACAAAGATGGTGATGAAGACAGTCCATCCCGGCGGCCCTACACGGTAGATGAGTTGACTGTAATCTTCGATGCTCCCCTCTATCGCGGATGCAAGTCAGAGAGCCGAATCGACGAGCCTGGGGATTTCATACCGCGAAATCACAAGACCTATTTTCCGCTGGTTGCGCTGTTTTCTGGTAATTGCTCACGGGGTTGGCGCGAGCTGTTGTTCAGGCGATAGCGAAGTCGCCGTCGATGAGGCTGCGGACAGCGG
>NZ_JBPJSP010000040.1:0-56335 GCF_051225715.1 Azospirillum sp. ST 5-10 | reverse complement strand
TCGCCAAGGCCCGAAAGCCCTTCGAACCAAAGCTCGCCCCCTGAAAATAGGGCTTGCTCAACGTGACGGTATCTCACAGGGTTTGCCCGCCGTCGACGACGAGAAGGCTGCCGGTCATGAAGGCGGATTCGTCGCTGGCGAGATAGACGGCGGCGGCCGCCATCTCCTCCACGGTGCCGAGCCGTCCCATGGGCTGGCGCGCCACGAACTGGCGGCGCATCGCCTCGGGGTCGGGGCTGGCCTGGATGCGCTCCTCCAGGGAGGGCGAATGGGTGGTGCCGGGGCACAGGGCGTTGCAGCGCACGCCGGCGGCGATGACGTCGCGCGCCACCGCCTTGGTCAGCCCGATCACCGCCGCCTTGGAGGTGCCGTAGGCGGCGCGGTTGGCCACGCCGGTGATGCTGGACGCCACCGAGGCCACGTTGACGATGCTGCCGCGCCGGCGCTCCAGCATGGCCGGCAGGGCGGCGCGGATGGTGTGGTAGAGGGAGGTGACGTTCTGGTCCCAGCTGCGCGCCCAGTCCTCGGCGCCGCAGTCCAGGATGGTGCCGTTGTGCACCCAGCCGGCGGTGTTCACCAGCACGTCGAGGGGCCCCGCCGCCGCCACCGCGGCGGCCACCGCCGGCCCGTCGGTGACGTCCAGCGCGACCGCCTCGATGGCCGGGGCCAGCCCGGGGAGGTCCTGCATCTTGGCGGCGGTGCGGCTGGCGGCGACCACGCTGGCCCCTTCGCGCGCGAAGGCCAGCGCCACCGCCCGGCCGATCCCCTGTCCGGCCCCCGTCACGAACGCCCGCTTTCCCGCCAGCCTGCCCGCCATCCCGGAGTCTCCCGGCCCCCCGTCATGTCTTGTGCATACAATAGACATTGTTGGGTGAGCGAGCAAACGGAATCCGGCGGGCCGGCGGCGCTCCGCGCCGGGACCGGTCCGGCGCGGAATCCCGCGGTGGCGGGCGGCCCGACCGGGGGGCGCCGACCGGAGCGGTCAGCGGCGGGAACAGGGCGATGGCGATCGCGCCGGACGGTTCAGGGCGGACACTCCGCGCCGGTGTCGATCCAGGCGGCGACGAGCGCGCCGAACCCGGCCTGGCTGCCCGGGGCGGGACGGCGCCCCGGGCCGGGATGCCAGGCCCAGCCGACGAGATGGTCCTCCGCCAGGTGCCGTTGGATCTCCGCCAGGGACCGGCCGCCGTTGCGGGCCGGGTCCTTCAACTGGGCGCAGATGCCGCCGACGGTGAGCCCCTGCCAGGCCATGCTCGCCGGCGCCAGCAGCCACGGCGCGCTGCCGGGGACCGAGCCGAGGCGGCTGCCGACGATGGCGGTGTTGGCCGCGCGGTGGCAGGCGGTGCAGGTGAGGCCGTCGGTGCCGCGCCCGGCGCTTCCCGCCTGCATGAAGGGGACGTGCGGGTGCATGTCGTCGCCCTGGGTCGGCTGCCGGTCGGCGGGGTGGCAGTTCATGCAGCGCGCGTCGGTGATGACCTTGGCGGCCTCGAGGAACAGGGCGCGGGAGCGGGCGCGGGTGTCCTCGATGGACTGGAACGCGGCGACGCTTTCCAGCGGGCGCGCCGGCTCTCCCGCCGCCGGGTCGGCGGCGCCGGGGCGGGGGGCGAGGACGACGACGGCCGCGGCCACCACGGCCAGCGCCGGTGAGAGGGGATGCGGCATGGTCACGCCCTCCGGACTTGGCGGATGTCGATGGGCAGGGTGCGCAGCCGTCGGCCGGTCGCGGCGAAGACGGCGTTCAGGACGGCCGGCGCCACCCCGGGGGTGCCGAGCTCGCCGACGCCGCCCGGCGGCTCCGTGCTCGGCACGACGTGGACCTCGATGGCCGGGCATTCGTGGATGCGCAGGACCGGCGAATCGTCGAAGTTCCCCTCGACGACGGCCCCGCCGGCGATGGTGATGCGGCCATGGAGCGCCGCGCTCAGACCGTAGACGACGCCGCTTTCCACCTGCTGGTGCAGGATGTCCGGGTTGACGACCTGCCCGCAGTCGACTGCGCAGACGATGCGCTCGACGCGCAGGCGACCGTCGCCGTCGACGCGCACCTCGGCGACCGTCGCCGCGAAGCTCCCGAAATCGGCCAGCACGGCGACGCCGCGGCCGCGCCCGGGGGCGAGGGGCGTCGTCCAGCCGGCGCGCTCGGCCGCGAGGTCCAGGACGGCGCGCAGCCGCGGATTGCCGCTCAGCAGGCGGCGCCGGTAGGCGACCGGGTCCTGCCCCGCGAGGTGCGCCGCCTCGTCGATGCCGCCCTCGACCGCCGGCGCGTTGCGGGTCGGGCCGACACCCCGCCAGTTGCCGGTCAGCATGCCCTCCGGCCCCTCGTGCCGCACGTACTCCACGCGCTTGTTGGCGATGTCGTACGGGCTCTCGGCGCCGCCGGTTATGTCCAGGTCGATGCCGTCCTTGAACAGGATCGGCAGGAACCGGGCCATGATGGCCGGGCCGACGACGCGGTGGCGCCACGACACCGGCATGCCGTCGGGGCCGAGCCGGACGGTGAGGCGGCTCAGGTTGAGGTAGCGGAAGGAATCGTGGCGGATGTCCTCCTCGCGGCTCCAGACCACCTGCACGGGCCCGTCCACGTGCTGCGCCACGCGGGTCGCCATGACGACGCCGTCGTGGTCGAGGCGCCGCCCGAAGCCGCCGCCCAGCAGATGGTTGTGGACGACCACGCGTTCGACCGGCAGCCCGGTGACGTCGGCGGCGGCCTGGCGGGCGCGGCCCGCCACCTGGGTGCCGACCCAGACGTCGCAGGCGTCGGGCCGCACGTGCACCGTGCAGTTCATCGGCTCCATGGCGGTGTGGGCGAGGATGGGCAGGCGGTACACGGCGTCGATGCCGTCGGCCCGGGCGCCGTCGGCCGCTTCGGCGCCGGCGACGTCGCCGCTGTCGTGGGCGACGAGCGCCTCGCCCGCCATGGCCGCGTCGGCACGGCGCTCCAGCTCGGCGGTGGTGAGGCCGCCGTTCGGCCCGGCGTCCCAGGTGATGCGCAGCGCCGCCAGCCCCTTGCGGGCGGCGCCGGTGTGGTCGGCGACGACGGCGACGGCGTCGCTCAGCCGCACGACCTGGCGCACGCCCTTGACGCGCAGCGCCTCGCCGTCGTCCACCGCCTTCAGGGTTCCGCCGAAGGTCGGGCAGATGGCCAGGGCCGCGAACGCGAGGCCGGGGGGCCGGGCGTCGAGGCCGAACCGGGCGGCGCCGTTCACCTTGTCCGGCGAATCGACGCGTCGCAGCGGCCTGCCGATCAGCCGGAAGGCGTCGGCCGGCTTCAGCGCGACCTGCTCCGGCACCGGCTCCTGCGCCGCCTTGCGGGCGAGCGCGCCATAGGCGAGGCGGCGGCCGCTTTCGGGATGCAGCACCGCGCCGCCGTCGGCGCGGCAGGACGCGGCGGGCACCTGCCATTCCCGCGCGGCGGCGGCGATCAGCATCGTCCGGGCGACCGCTCCGGCGCGGCGCATCGGCTCCCAGAAGCCGCGGATGGTGACGGAGCCGCCCGTCACCTGGTCGCCCAGCAGCGGGTGTGCATAGCGCGACGGGTCGGCCGGCGCGGCGACGGTGCGCACCTGCTCCAGCGGAACCTCCAACTCCTCGGCGAGCAGGGTGGCGATGCCGGTGTAGACGCCCTGGCCCATTTCGGCCGAGGGCACCACCAGCTCGATCGCGCCGGTCTGCGGGATGCGGATGAACGGGTTCGGCGCGAAGGCCCCGGCGGCGTCCGCCGCCGCCGGGAGGCGCGGTCCGACCACCAGGCTTCCGCCGGCGAACGCCGCCGAGATCAGGAAGGAGCGGCGCGACAGCCCGCCGGAGAGGGTGTTGGCGAGGGCGCCCATGTCACTGTCCCTCCTCGGTGAGCAGCGTGACCGCCGCCGTCTTGATGGCGGCGCGGATGCGCGGATAGGTGCCGCAGCGACAGATGTTGCCGGCCATCACCGCGTCGATGTCGGCGTCCGTCGGCGCGGCATTGGCCGCCAGCAGGGCCGCGGCGGCCATGATCTGGCCGGGCTGGCAGTAGCCGCACTGGACCACCTCCGTCTCGAGCCACGCCCGCTGCACGCGGGCGCCCGCGTCGGTGCCGCCGACGGCCTCGATGGTGGTGACGGCCGAGGACGCGGCGTCCTCGACGGTGGTGACGCACGAGCGCGCCGCCTGGCCGTCGAGGTGGACGGTGCAGGCGCCGCACATGGCGATGCCGCAGCCGAACTTGGTTCCGGTCAGTCCGATGACGTCGCGCAGGACCCAGAGGAGGGGGGTGTCGCCATCCACATCGATCGCATGGGTCGTGCCGTTGACGGTGAGCGCGTAGGGCATCCGCGGGCTCCCTTCCGGTCAATCGCGGCGGCCGTTGTGGCCGGCGCGCGTCGAGGTTAACCGGACGCCGCCGCCGGACCGGAGTGAAGCGGTGTGAAGTTGTGTGAGCGCCGTCCCGGCCGGCGCGGCCGGTCTTGCGCGCACCTCGCGGTTCATACGGTCGAGCCGGGCGCCGACACACCCATTGCCTCCCGTCCTGACTTTGCCCCGCGTCGCAGGGGAGGGTAGGGGTAGAACGTGTTCAGCGCTCCGGCCCGCCGGAAGCGGTGGAAGTCATGGGATCCGTCCCCGGCCGCGGCGGCCGTGCTGCCGGCGGCGTCACCCCGGCGTCCGCGCGGTCGCCCCGGCAGGGGGCCGTGGCGGGTCCGGGCGCAGGGTGGCGAGCAGAGTCCGCGCGGTGCGGACATCCTGGGTTTCCCAACCCTCGGTGAAACGCCCGAGCACGGCGGCCAGCGGCGCGGCGGCGTCCGCGGCGGGCCCGCCCCGTTCGGCGCGGAACCGCGCCAGGCTGGTGGCGGCGCGCAGCTCCCAGCCGAGGGCGCCCTGCCGGCGGCTCGCGGCGAGCGCGCGGCGGTACCAGCGCTCGGCCGCCGCGGCATCGCCGGCGCCGGCGGCCAGCTCGGCCCGGATGCGCTTCAGCTCGGCCGAGCACCAGAGCTCGCCGTTCCGGCGGAGCCGGTCGAAGGCTTCGGCGATCGCCCGCTCCGCCTCGGCGCGCCGCCCGGCCGCCGCCAGCAGCGATGCGTACTCCCCCAGCACCGGGGTGAAGAGCGGGCCGTGCCGGACGCAGCGCAGCTCGTCGACGACCTCGCCCAGCTGCCGCAGGCCGGCCGTGCGCTCGCCCCGGCCGATGCGCAGAAAGCTCTCGTAGGTGCGGCCCAGGGTGTGCCAGATCTCCAGGCCGGCGCCCCGGGTGCGGGTCAGCAACAGGCCGACATAGCGCTCCAGGTCGTCGAGGTGGCCGCAGCGCAGGGCGATCGGGCACGCCGCTTCGGACAGCGCGTAGCTGAGCGACCCCGCATGGTCGCAGGCGACGGCGTCCTCGACGTTGCCCGCGGCGACGGCGCGGGCCTGGTCGGGGAAGCCCTGCAACCACAGGATCTGCGCCTCGAAGCAGCGGGCGGCGATCGCCTGGTCGAACTGGAACGCGGCGATCTGGGCGCGGCGCCCGGTGGCCCGGCTGCGCGCGAGCGTGCGGTCGATGTGCGTGCGGGCGCGCCCGAAAGCGCCGACGAAGAAGCAGGAGATGCCCTGCATGCGGTCGCCGAGGAGGGCGAACAGCGGATCCCCGTCGCCGTCCTGGAGCCGGGCGAACTCCTTCGCGATCCCCAGGGCCTCACGGGCGAAGCCCTGGTTGCGCCGGTCGATCCACAGGCCCCACAGGGCCTTGCGGTGCGCCCGCGTGTCGCCCAGCTCGCCGGCGACGCGCCGGACGACGGACCAGGCGCCGTGCACCCGCTCGCCGGCGCCGTCGATGTTCATCAGCGCGCCGCCGAGCGCCGCGTGCAGCTCCATGACGTCGCGCCGCCGCGCCGGGGCGGTCCGGTCGATGCAGGCGAGCGCATGGCCGATCGTGCCGATCGATTCGGCGATCAGCGAGAGGTTGGTCCACAGCGGCACGGCGGCGAGGGTGAGGCGGACGCCGAGGGGGTGCCGCGACTCCGTCGCCCAGCACCACCGGATGGCCGAGCGGACGTCGGCCAGCATGGCGTCGCAGTCGCCGCGCCGGCCGCCCGCCATCGAGTCCGGCGACCAGCCTTCGAGGCGCGCCGCCCAGTGCGCGGCGTGCCGGGCCGACACGGCGTCGCGCTCGCCGCTGGCGGCGAGCGCGGCCCAGGCGAAGTCGCGGTTGGTGTCGAGCATGCGGCAGCGGACCGCGCCGCCGCCGGGCGCCACGTCGAGCAGCGATTTCGCCGCGAGCCGGTGGAGGGCCGCGGCGATGGCGGCGGGGTCGAGGTCGTCGAGGGCGAGGACGGCGACGGCGTCCTCCCAGGTCACCGCGCCGCGGAACACGCCGAAGCGCCGGAACACGGTGCGCTCCCGCTCGTCCAGCAGACGGTAGCTCCAGTCGACGGTGGCGTGCAGCGTCTGATGGCGCGACAGCGCCGTCCGGTAGCCGTTCGTCAGGAGGGCGAAGCGGTCGGCGAGCGCGCGGGCAAGGCCGGCGGCGCCGAGGCGGGGGGCCAGCGCCGCCGCCAGCTCGATGGCGAGCGGCAGCCCGTCGAGGCGCCGGCAGATGTCCGCCAGGGCGTCGGCGTCCTCCTCGGCGAAGCGCAGCCCGGCCGCGGCGGCCGCGGCGCGCTCGACGAACAGGCGCACCGCCGGCGCGGCCAGCACCTCGGACGGATCGCCGCCGGCCGCCTCGGGCACGGCGAGGCCGTCCACGCGGTGGACGTGCTCGCCGGCGATCCGCATCGCCTCGCGGCTGGTGGCGAGGATGTGGACCTGCGGTGCCCCGTCGAGGATCGCCGCGGCGAACCGGGCGGCGTCGGCGACGACGTGCTCGCAGGTGTCGAGCACCAGCAGCATGCGGCGGGCGGCGAGATAGCGCAGGATCGTCGCCGTGGCGTCGTAGCTGTTGCCCGGCAGGCCGAGGCGGCTGGCGACGGTGCCGGTGAGCAGCTCGCCGCTCACCAGCGGCGACAGGTCGACGGCGACGACCTCCAGGCCCGCGCGGGCGGCGATGGCGGCCGCCGCCGCCGCGACCGCGGTCTTGCCGACGCCGCCCGGCCCGACGAGCGTCACCAGCCTCTGCGCGCGCAAGCGCCGGCCGATGTCGGCGACGAGGGCGTCGCGGCCGATCAGGCGGACGTGACCGGCGGCCGGCGCCGGGAGGGCGGCGCCGGCGCCCTCCGGCGTCGCGGCCGGGCCGTCCGCTTCCGGCGGCAGGACGAGGGCGTAGCCCCGCCCGGTGACGTTGACGATGTAGCGGTGCCCGGCGTCCGCACCGCCGAGGTGTCTGCGCAGCGCGGCGATGTGGACGCGCAGCGTGTTGCTCTCGACGTGGATGCCCGGCCACACCGCCGCCATCAGCTCGTCGCTGGCGACGGTGGCGCCGGGCCGCTCGGCGAGGAGGAGGAGGATGTCCATCGCCCGGCTGCCGATCCGCAGCGGAGCGCCGTCGCGCAGCAGCATGCGGGCGCGGGGAACCAGTCGGAAGGGGCCGAAGACGACCTCGGCGGGACGGCCGGCGCGCACCGCTCCGGTCGGGCGGTGCGTTGCCGATGCGGCGTCCGCACCGGACGCCGCTCGCGTGGCGGCGCGGGACCGTGCGCCGCGCGGCCTGCCAAGGCTACCGCCCACCATCCCCCGTTCCTTCTCCGGCGCCGCGCGCCGCGGCGGAACGCCGGCCTTCGGCCGCCGCAAGGCGGATCCGGGCTGCACGCCGGATCTCGAGCTTCGTTCGGCCACTGTACCGTGATCCGGTGGACGCCGGTAGACGTCAAACGGATATGCGAGGAGCGCCGCTCCCGCAGGCAAGCTGCCCGCGGCGGTTGTGCAATATAGGGAATCGGGACGACTGACGTCCGCCCGGCTTCGGCTGTGCACCCGGAGCGATTTTCTCGATTGCGGGGTCCGGGAGCGGACGGAATGGACCGGATTGTCTCCAAAGACAATGAAACGGGCGGGCTTCCCGATAGATTTGTCCAGCCCTGCCGCCTTCCCCGCCGACCGGCGGAATGCCGTTCGGCATTCCGCCGGTCGGCGACGAGGGTCAGCGCGCCGTCTGCCGGCGGGTCTGGTGGTCGATGCCGCCGAGCACCGCCCACTCCGCGAACATCTCCGGCGAGGGCTGGAACTCCCGGGCCTGCCACTTCTCGGTCACCCAGTCCTCGTTGGCGTAGTACTCGGCCAGGCCGCCGCAGGGGTTGCGCACGTACCAGAAATAGGCGGACGAGATGGGGTGGCGGCCGGGACCGATCTCGGTCGGCCAGCCGCAGCGGTTGATGTGCAGGCCGCCGCCGAACACCTCGTGGATGTCGCGCACGGTGAAGGCGATGTGGTTGAGGCCGACCTTGGGCTGCGGCGGCTGCAGGAGGAACAGGTCGTGGTGGCCGCCGTGGGCGCGGCAGCGCAGGAAGACGCCGCGGCCGGGGTAGCGGTCGGAGACGTGGAAGCCGAGCCGCTCGACGTAGAAGGCCTCGTGCTCGGCGATGCGGTCGGTGAACAGCACGACGTGGCCGACCTTGACCGGCGTGGCGCGTTCGTAGACCGGGCTCGGCTCGTCGACCCGGGGGTGGTCGTCGATGGTGTTGAGGGGCGAGCCCTTGACCGCCACCGGCCGGCGCCGGCTCACCCGGACGCGGACCTGCAGGCCGACCGGGTCGGGGCAGCCCGGCGGCCCGCCGGCCGCCGTGAAGCCGGGCACGCCGTCCAGGCGCGCCGTCACCGCCGCCAGCGCCGCCTCGTCGGCGACGCCCCAGACCACCTCGCGCAGGGTCGGTCCCGGCTCGATGGCGGGCGGCAGGGACGGGTCGTCCTTGGGACGGATGACGACCTCGCCGCCGTCCAGCGTCTCGAAGCGCAGACCGTCGCCGTCCCGCCCGGCGGCGGCGAGGCCCCAGTCGGTGAGGAAGCGCGTGCAGGCGTCCATGTCCTCGACGCCGAAGGTGATGCGGTCGATGCCGGTGATCATGCGGAGGTCCTCGGATCGGGCGCGGAACCGCGCCGGTCGGTGGTCTGGCGCGGAACCGCGCCGGTCGGGTCAGGCGCTGGCCGCGGCCAGCGCGGCGGTGTCGCGGTGGCCGAGGTGGCGGGAGATCTCCTGCGCCGTGGCCACCACCTCCGGCGCCACCGCGTCGACGAGCTGCTCGTGGGTGGCGGCGCCGTCGCGGGCGATGGCGTTGATCGCCGCCACCACGGTGCCGCTGTCGTCGAACACCGGGGCGGCGATGGCCGAGACGTTGCTCTCGAAGAAGCTCTCGCTGATGGCGTAGCCGCGCCGCCGGTCCTCGGCCAGCAGGGCGCGCAGCTCGGCCAGCGTGCCGGGGGTCTGCGGCGTGAAGCGCTCCAGGGTCTCGTCGGGGCAGACCGCGCGCAGCTCCGCCTCGCTCATGTGGGCGAGGAAGACGCGGCCGAGCACCGTGGCGTGGGCCGGCAGGCGGGTGCCGACGCTGACCGAGCCGACCAGCGCCGACGGCACGTTGGTCTTGAGGACGAACACCACCTCGCGCCCGTCGCGCACCACCATGTGGGTCGGCAGGCCAGTGCGGTCGCGCAGGCGCTCCAGCGGCCCGCGGGCGATCTCGGTGATCTCCAGCGAGGCCAGGTACTCGAATCCCAGCGTCAGCACGGCCGGCCCCAGCTTGTAGAAGCGGCCGTCGCGCGAGCGCACGAGGAAGCCCAGGTACTCCAAGGTGGTCATCAGGCGGAACACGGTGGAGCGGGGGATGCTGAGCTCCTTGGCGATCTCGGTCGGGCTGATGTGGGTGCGGTCGCGGCGGAAGGCGCGCAGGATCTCCAGGCCGCGCTGCAGGCCGGGGACCAGGTAGCGCTCGGCGTCCTCGTTCCGGGTCTCGTCAGGCACTGCTTCCTCCCGTGGTCGTGGCGTCCCGGTGTGCCCGCGGGAGGTAATGCAGGACGCGCCGCTCCGCAACGACGACGGCGGCGTACGCGGCGATGCCGATCATCGTCAGCATGATGATGGTGACGAACACCATGGCCGTGTTGCCCGACCCCTCGCCGAACACCAGCAGGTAGCCGAGCCCGGTGTTGCCGCCCACCAGCTCGCCGACGATGACGCCGATGACGGCCAGGGTCGAGGCGATGCGCAGGCCGGAGAACAGGGGCGGCAGGGCGGCGGGGAACTGGATGGTGCGGAAGATCTGCCAGCGCGTCGCCTTGAAGGTGCGCGCCAGGTTGACGAGGTCGGGGTCGACCGTGCGGATCGCCCCCAGCACGTTGACCATGACCGGGAAGAAGACGATCAGCACGGCCACCAGCACCTTGGGCGTCACGGTGTAGCCGAACCACACCACGAACAGCGGCGCGAACGCCACCTTGGGCGCGATCTGCAGGGCCAGGATGTAGGGCGACAGCAGGAACTCCGCCTTCGGCGACATGCCCAGCACGTAGCCGATCGCCATGCCGAGCAGCGAGCCGATGAGGAAGCCGGCCAGGGTCTCCGCCGCGGTGACGGCGGTGTGGTACAGCAGGTTCTCGGTGGCGAACATCCGCCCCGTCTCGACCACCACGTCGGACAGGGGCGGCATCAGGAAGGGCGGCAGCCCGACCAGGCCGGGCCCCCACTCCCAGGCGGCCAGGAAGGCCAGCAGCAGGAGCGTGGAGGCGACGGCGACGTTGCCGAACAGGGCGGACGGCAGCCGCCGCAGGGCGTCGGCCGGACGCGGCGCGGCACCCTGGCCGGCCGGGTAGTCCCGATCGATGGTCATCCGGCCCTCACGCGGGCTCGAGGTCGTGGCCGACATGCAGCAGCTCCATCAGGCGGTCGACGTAGCCGGCCATCGCGCCGAGGCGGCGGCGGGCCATCGGGTTGTCGCGGTGGGGGAGGTCGACGGCGATCTCCTCGATGATGCGGCCGGGCCGGGCGCTCATCACCAGCACGCGGTCGGAGAGCGCGATGGACTCCGCCAGGTCGTGGGTGATGAACAGCGCCGTGCGCCCCTCGCGCGCCAGCGTGTCGGCGAGGTCCTGCTGCAGCACCATCTTGGTCTGGGCGTCGAGCGCCGAGAACGGCTCGTCCATCAGCAGCACCGTGGGGTTCACGGCGATGGTGCGGGCCATCGCCGCGCGCTGGCGCATGCCGCCGGAGAGCTGGTGCGGGTAATGGTCGCCGAAGCCGGCGAGGTGGAACTTCTCCAGGAGCTCGAGCGAACGCGCCCGCCGCTCGTCCACCGCGATGCCCTTGATCTCCAGCCCGTACTCCACGTTGGCGCGGATGGTGCGCCAGGGCAGCAGCAGGTCCTTCTGCAGCATGAAGGCGACGTGGTCGTTGGGGCCGTCCACCGGCTCCCCGTCGACCAGCACCACGCCCTCGCTCGGCGCGTAGAGGCCGGAGCCCATGCTGAGCAGGGTGCTCTTGCCGCAGCCCGACGGGCCGATCAGCGAGACCACCTCGCCGTCGGCGATGGTGAAGGTGACGCCGGAGACGGCGACCACGCCGCCGGCCCCGCCGCCGAACCGCTTGGTGACGGAGCGGAACTCGATCCGCGGCGCCGGCGCGTGACTGGGCGCGTCGTGAGTGAGTGATGCTGCGGCCATGCCTCGACCCTCCTGGCGCCGTCGGCACATGGTCCCGTGCCGTCCGGCGCCGCCCGGTGTTCAGGGCACCCGCCCCACGGCGCGGGGCGGGTCTGTCTCACTAATGAGACGTCATTTTATATCTGGATTGTCGCATCGAAGGTTGATAGTGTCAATACGACGAAACGATCATGACGGACCGAAGGCAGGGGGGTACCCGCCGATGCAGGACAGCGCAGGCCCCGCGAACGGCACCTTGACGGTGCGTCTCCACCGCATGACGTGGGAGGCGGCGGACGTCCTGTCCCTCGACTTCCGCGATCCCGACGGCCGTCCGCTGCCGCCGTTCGCGCCCGGCGCCCACCTCGATCTGCATCTGCCGGGCGGCGTGATCCGCCAGTATTCGCTGTGCGGCGACCCCGCCGACCGCGGCGTCTACACGGTGGCGGTGCTGAAGACGCCGGACGGGCGCGGCTCGCGCGCCGTGCACGAGACGCTGCGGCCGGGCCAGCTCCTCACCGTCGGGGCCCCGCGCAACAACTTCCGCTTCGACCCGGCCGCCCGCTACCTGTTCATCGCCGGCGGCATCGGCATCACGCCGCTCCTGCCGATGGTGCGCGCGGCCGCCGCCGCCGGCGCGCCGTGGACCTTGCACTATTGCGTGCGCGCGGTGTCCGCCGCGCCCTTCCTCGACGCGCTGGCGACCGTGCCGGGCGGTGCTGTGGTGCTGCACGCCAGCGCCGCGGGCACGCGCCTGTCGGTCGAGGCGGTGCTGGCCGAGCCGGCGGCCGACACGCTGGTCTACTGCTGCGGGCCGGAACGGCTGATGCAGGCGGTCGAGGCCGCCGGCGCCGGCTGGCCCGAGGGCAGCCTGCGCTTCGAGTGGTTCGCGCCGCGCAGCGCGGCGGCAGCCGCCGCCGGGGAGTCGGCGGAGCTGGAGGTGGTGTGCGCGCGCTCCGGAACGACCGTCGTCGTGCCGCCCGACCGCAGCATCCTCGACGCGCTGGCGGCCGCGGGGGTCGACGCGCCGTGCTCGTGCGAGCAGGGGGTGTGCGGCACCTGCGAGACGGCGGTGCTGGAGGGCGAGCCCGACCACCGCGACAGCATCCTGTCGGCGGCCGAGCGCGCCGCCGGACGCAGCATGATGATCTGCGTCTCGCGCGCCCGCGGCCGCCGCCTGGTCCTCGACATCTGACCCCGGGATGAAAGGCGGGAGGTGTGCCGTGCCGGAAGAGACCATCCTGCTCACCGTCTTCCTGAAGCACGACCAGAGCAAGACGCTGGAGCAGATCCAGGGCCACCTCGCCGCGACGGGATGGTGGGAGCGCTTTCCCCCGGCCGGCGCCGAGATCGTGAGCTGGAACGTGGTGATGGGCGTCGGCCAGATCGTCACCCTGCGTCTGCCGCCGCGCCTCCTCAACGTCGTCAACGTCGAGATCGAGCGCTGCGCCTGGGGCGTCTTCTCCACCGAGTTCCATCCGACCTACGACTTCGTCCCGGTCCGCGAGCGCCTGACGCGCGAATGGCAGGCGTCCCGGGCCGGGAACGGCTTCCACCAAGAACAGGGAGACGAGGGACCATGAGCACGAGCCTGATCGGGGGCCTGCGGGCGCTCGCGGCCGCCGCGGTGCTGGCGGCGGGGATCGGCGGCGCGCCGGCGGGCGCGGCGGCCGAGACGGTGACCTACCTGCTGCCGGCACCCTTGTCGCTGCCCGCCTTCGCGCCGTGGGTGCTGGCCAAGCACCTCGGCTACTACAAGGACGCCGGCTACGACGTGGAGTTCCAGGTCGCGCGCGGCGGCGTCGACGTCGCCAAGCAGGTGGGCGCCGGCAACGCCATGATCGGCGGCGCCATCGGCGACACGCCCATCATCGTCCGCGCCAACGGCATCCCGGTGAAGGCGGTGGGCGTGCTCGGCGGCGGCTCGATGACCACCGTCGTCGCCCGCGCCGACCGCGGCGTCAAGACCCTGGCCGACCTCAAGGGCAAGACCGTCACCGCGCTGTCCTACCAGGACACCACCTACTACGCCCTGCTGGGCAGCCTGGCCGCGGTCGGCCTGACCAAGAACGACGTCAACGCCCAGGCGGTCGGCCCGGCCGGCGTGCCGAAGCTGGTGATCGCCGGCGAGGCCGACGCCTGCGCCTGCACGCCGGACTGGGAGATCAACGTCAAGGACGGCCTGCCCGGCGCCACCGTGTCGATGCCGACCATGGAGTACTTCCCCTCCATGGCCCAGGCCATCCTCGCCTCCGACGAGGCGATCGAGAAGCGGCCGGAGCTGGTGAAGGCGATCGTCCGGGCGACCCTGAAAGGCATGACGTACATCATGGAGGACCCGGCCCGCGCGGCGAAGACGTACGCGCAGGCGGAGCCGTCCATGGCCGGCAAGGAGGAGCTGCTGACCCGCATCTTCGCCAACTACACCGAGCGTACGTACAAGGGGCAGGACGTGGTCGGCGCCATGGACGCCGGGCGCCTGGCGAAGCTGCAGGACTTCTACCTGGATCAGGGCATCGTCCAGAAGGCGACCCCGGTCGAGGAGCTCTACACCAACGCGTTCGTGCAGTGACGGGACGGCCGGAGGACTTGGCCGTGATCCGCCGCATCACCGCCCCCGGGGTGCCGGAGCCGCCGCCGGGGCTGTTCTCCAACGCCCTGCTGGTCGACGGCACGCTCCACCTCTCGGGCCAGCACGCCGGGGTGCCGGGCGGCGGCGTGGTCGGCGGCGACCGCGTGGAGGCGCAGGCGCGCGAGGCGCTGCGGCGCGTCCGCGCCCTGGTGGAGGCGGCCGGCGGGACCATGGCCGACGTGGTGAAGCTGACGGTCTACGTCACCGACATGGCCCGGCGCGGCGAGGTGGCCGCCGCCCGGCGCGCGGTCTTCGACGGGGTGCCGCCCTGCTCGACCCTGGTCGAGGTGACGGGGCTGGCGGCCCCCGGGCTTCTGGTGGAAATCGACGCGGTCGCCGTGATCGGCGCCGCACAGGAGGGCTGAGATGGACCACAACCCGTATCTGGCGCCCTGGCGCATGCCGGCGCCCAACACCGCCGCCGGCAAGGGCGTGATCGAACGTCCCGGCGCCGTGGCGAACATCGTCTGGCAGACCCGCCCGGCGGCGCCGACCCCCTACGAGAGCGACCTGGCCGACGCCCTGATCGCCTGCTTCGAGGCGGGTGCGGAGGATCTGCCGGCGCTGGTCGACGGGCTGAACGCGCGGGGCCTGCGCACGCCCGACCACCGCCCCTGGACGGTGGAGAGCTTCGAGCGCGAGATCGCGCGCCTGGGCGCCTGAGTGGGCGCGTGAGTGGGGCGGGAAGAAGGAAGACCGCGATGGCTGAGACGTCGATGAAGTCCGACCTGGAACGCCGGCTCGACACCGGCATCCTCAACGTCTGGCACCCGGTGCTGGCGAGCTGGGCGGTGCAGGACACGCCGGTGGGGATCACCCGCCTGTCCGAGAACATCGTGGTGTGGCGCGACCGCGACGGCCAGGTGCACGCCTGCGAGGACCGCTGCCCGCACCGCGGGGCGCGCCTGTCCATGGGCTGGAACCTGGGCGACCGGGTGGCCTGCTGGTACCACGGGGTGGAGGTGCGCGGCGACGGCAAGGTCGCCGACGTGCCGGCCTCCCCCAACTGCCCGATGAAGAGCAAGGCGCACGTGCGCACCTATCCCGTGCGCGAGGTCGCCGGGGCGATCTTCCTGTACTTCTCCGACGGCCGCTCCGACGCGGTGCCGGAGCTGGATCTGCCCGAGGAGCTGACGGACGACGCCACCTACGGGCGCAACCTGTGCGTCGCGCACTGGGACTGCAACTACCGCTACGCCATCGACAACGTCATGGACCCGATGCACGGCAGCTACCTGCACGCGGTGTCCCATTCCATGGCGTACGGCGAGAAGTCGGCGGAGATGGCGGTGCGCCAGACGCCGACCGGCCTGATCTTCGAGAAGACCAACCAGATGGGCGTCAACTTCGACTGGGTCGAGTTCGGCGACACCAACTGTCTGTGGATGCGCCTCAGCATCCCCTACGCCAAGCGCTTCGGCCCGGGCGGCCCCTTCTTCATCGTCGGCTTCGCCACCCCGGTGGACGAGGGCCACTGCATGGTCTTCTTCTGGCGGGTGCGCAAGGCGCAGGGCTGGCAGCGCGACGTCTGGCGCTTCCTCTACCGCACCCGGATCGAGGAGCTGCACTGGCAGGTGCTGGAGCAGGACCGCCTGATCCTGGAGGCGATGGCCCCCGACGCCCGCCAGCGCGAGTTCCTCTACCAGCACGACGTCGGCTTGGCGCGGGTGCGGCGCCTGCTGGAAGCCAAGGCGCGCGCCCTGGTCGAGCCGGCGGTGGCGGCGGAGTAGGGCGGGGGCAACAGTGCGTCGTATGGGAGACCCACTCGTTGCGTGAGCGAGTGATGTCGTATACGATATCAGAGATGGTGAAGCTTGTCCTCGACACCGATGTCATGTTCGCGGCTTTTCACAGCCCGGTGGGTGCATCGCGTCGGCTTCTGCTCGACGTCCTGGACGGCAAGGCACACCTCATGCTCTCGACCACGCTGATGGTGGAGTACGAGGCGGTGCTGACCCGGCCGGAAAATCTCGCGAAGTTCGGCATCAGTGCCGCGGACGTGCATGATATCCTCGATGAGATCGCCGGGATTTGCGTGCCGGTCGCCTTCGACTACCGGTGGCGACCCGGCGCGGCGGATCCAGATGACGATCTGGTTTTGGAAACCGCCATCAATGGGGCTGCGGACGTGATCGTCAGTTTCAACCTTGGAGACCTGACGGCCGGTGCGGCCCCGTTCGGCATTTCCGTTCTGCGTCCGGTCGAGGTTCTCAGGAGGATGAGTCCATGACCAGCTTTCCACTCCGGCTTCCCGACGACTTGAAGAAGGCAGCCATTGCCCAGGCGGAAGCCGCGGGAGTCAGTCTCAACCAGTATATCGCGACGGCCCTTGCGGCCCGGGTCGGAGCCCAGTCCGAGGCCGAGCGCTATTTCGCCGCCCGCGGTGCCCGCGCGCAGCGTGGCCAAGCCAAGGACATCCTGGCCCGCTCCGGAACTGGCAACCCGCCGCGCGACGATGACCGGATGGAATCCGCCTGAGACACGCGCTCCTCACTTCTCCGTACCCATGACCGCCCGGCCGCGCTACCCTCGGCCGGGCGGTGCCGTTGTGGTGGAGGAGAGGCGTTCATGGCGTTCACGGCGAAGATCCTGCTTCTCGGGTCCGGCGAGCTCGGCAAGGAGTTCGCCATCTCGGCCAAGCGCTACGGCTGCCACGTGGTCGCCTGCGACAGCTACGCCGGGGCGCCGGCGATGCAGGTGGCCGATGCGGCCGAGGTCTTCTCGATGCTCGACGGCGACGCCCTGCGGGCGGCGGTGGAGCGGCACCGGCCCGATTTCATCGTGCCGGAGATCGAGGCGATCCGCACCGAGGTGCTGCAGGAGCTGGAGGCCGAGGGCTTCACGGTCGTCCCCTCGGCGCGCGCCACCGTCATGACCATGAACCGCGACCGCATCCGCGAGGTGGCGGCGGGCGGGCTCGGCCTGCGCACCTCGCGCTACCGCTACGCGGAGAGCCTCGACGAGGTGCGGGCCGCCGTCGCCCACACCGGGCTGCCCTGCGTGGTCAAGCCGGTGATGTCGTCGTCCGGCAAGGGGCAGAGCACGGTGCGCAGCGAGGAGGAGCTGGAGCGCGCCTGGACCTACGCGGTCGCCAACATGCGCGGCGACCGCCGGCGGGTCATCGTCGAGCAGTTCGTCGCCTTCGACTACGAGATCACCCTGCTGACGGTGCGCACGCGCGACGGCGTGGTGTTCTGTCCGCCGATCGGCCACCGCCAGGAGCGCGGCGACTACCAGGAATCCTGGCAGCCCGTCGCCATGCCGGACACGCTCGTCGCCGAGGCCCAGGAGATGGCCCGCAAGATCGTCGACGATCTCGGCGGCTACGGCCTGTTCGGGGTCGAGTTCTTCGTGGCCGGCGACGCGGTGATCTTCTCCGAGCTGTCGCCGCGGCCGCACGACACCGGCATGGTGACGCTGATCTCCCAGAACCTGTCGGAGTTCGACCTGCACGCCCGCGCCATCCTCGGCCTGCCGATCCCCGCCGTGCACCTGCGCGGGCCGGCCGCCTCGGCGGTGATCCTCGCCGACCGCGAGTCCGAGCGCTTCGCCTTCGAAGGGCTGGACGAGGCGCTGCGGCTGGGGTCGCCGGACGCCGAGGTGGAGGTTCGCCTCTTCGGCAAGCCGACCACCCGTCCGTACCGCCGCATGGGCGTCGCCCTGGCGACCGGCGCCACCGCCGACGCGGCGCGCGACCTGGCGCGGCGCGCGGCCGGGCGGGTGCGCATCCGGTACGAACCCTGATCGCCGGGCGCGATCGAAGAGATCGCGGTGGGTCCGGTTCAAGGTGCCGGCGGCAGCGCCGTCAGCGCGCTGACGACGGGCGCCTTGGTCGGGTGCTCACGCAGCGCGCAGCATGAAATCGACGTGGACCGCGTCGTACGGGAACTCGAACTTTCCGTCCGCCGTCCTGCGAATGAGGCCTGCCTCGACCAGAGCGTGAACGTCGGTGTGGACGCCTTTCACGTCGCGCTCGACGCGCCTTGCGACCTCGCGCAGAGCCAGCGGCCCCTGACCGGTCATGGTCCGAAGCAATTCCCAGCGCTTGGCGGTGAGCACCTTCCACAGCAGCTCCGGCGAGGCGAAGCCGATGCGGGCTCCTTCCTCGGCGCGTCCGCTCGTCCATGCCTTGCGAAACGCGGCCAGTCCCTCGCTAAGGTCGGACACTTCAAGAGTCACCGTGCTCATCGAGCCACCTCCGCACATCGATTTCGAAATCGGCGATCAGACGGTCGACCCCCTCGAACCGGTAGGGCCGCTCATCGGTGCCGACATGAACGTGATCGCCCTTTCCAGCCTCGTTGTCGTAGCGTAGGACGCATACGCCCCCGGAAACCAGAGCCAACCGGTATTTGTAGTTGTGAGCACTGCCAGGGACGGGAGCCGGCACGTCCCATAGAACCAACTCCGCAAACACCGTCGGCCTCAGCGTGATGCGGCGGTCCAGGAGGGAACGGGCTTTCATGTTGGAAAATGTACCAACACCGGCAGCCTGTTGTCAATCATTCCAACAGATTGCCTTGCACCCCCAGGTTTTCTACAGAACGGTCTTTAACGTCCATGCCTGCATGACGTGCACCGCCCCTGGCCGAAGCCGATGCAATGCCTCACGCCCTCGGCGCCGGCCTTGCGCATCTTAGTTTCCCCATCACCGACGGCGGCGAAAATCCGGCCGGCACAGCCCCGACGGTGCATGCCCGGCGTGGCCACGCCATCCCTCACGCCAGCGAGCTGTGCGCCCCGCCGTCCAGCACGATGTTCTGGCCGTTGATGTAGCCCGCCTGCGGGCTGCAGAGATAGGCGCACAGCGCGCCCAGTTCCGCCGGGTCGCCGAAACGGCCGGTCGGGTTGGCGCGGCGCGACGCGGCGCGGACCTCCTCGACCGGGCGGCCCTCGCGGGCGGCGCGCGCCTCGAAGTTGGCCTGCAGGCGGCCGGTGTCGAAGGTGCCCGGCAGCAGGTTGTTGACCGTCACCCCGTGCCGGGCGACCTCGCGCGCCAGGCCGGCGACGAAGCCGGTGAGGCCGGCGCGCGCGCCGTTGGAGAGGCCGAGGATCGGCAGCGGTGCCCGCACCGCCGAGGAGGTGATGTTGACGATGCGCCCGAAGCCGCGGGCGCTCATCCCGTCCACCGTCGCCCGGACGAGCAGGACCGCCGACAGCATGTTGGCGTCCAGCGCCCGGTGCCAGGCGGCGCGGTCCCAGTCGCGGAAGTCGCCGGGCGGCGGGCCGCCGGCGTTGTTCACCAGGATGTCGGGATCGGGGCAGGCGTCGACGACGGCGGCGATGCCGGCGTCGGTCGCCACGTCGGCCGCCACCCAGCGCACCGTGGCGCCGTGGGCGCCGGCGATCGCGGCGGCCGCCTCCTCCAGCGGCCCCGCCGTGCGGGCCACCAGCAGGATCTCCGCTCCTTCGGCCGCCAGCGCCTCGGCGCAGGCGCGCCCGAGGCCGCGGCTGGCGGCGCAGACGATCGCCGTGCGGCCCTTCAACCCGAGATCCATCGCCGGAGCCTCCCCCTCGTGCCGGTGGTGCAGGTGGACGGTGCGCACGGTCGAAACCCTTGACGCGCCCGCCCGACCTCTCTAGCATGTTTCATATCAAAACGCACGTCTCATATATGAAACGCCCTCGGGCGAAGCGAGACGCGCCGGCCCAGCAGGAGGTCCCGTGATGAGCGCTGCCGTGAAGACCGCCGCCCCCGAGGTGCCGATCCCGTCGCAGGAGAATCCCGAGTTCCCGACCTGGAAGAAGCCTGCCGGCGCGTCGCTCGGCGACTGGCTGAAGACCCGCATCGCCCAGCACGAGACCCGCACCTACGACTGGAACGCGCTGGCCTGGCAGGCCGAGGTCGATCCCAAGTACCGCCGCGCCCAGACCCGCTACATCGGCACCGGGGCGGCCGGGGTCGCCAGCGACACCAACACCATCCCGGCCGAGCACTTCACCTTCTCCACGATGATCCTGCCGGCCGGCTGCGAGGGGCCGCTGCACGTCCACCACGATGTGGAGGAGGCGTTCTTTATCCTGCGCGGCCGCGGCATCGTCCTGTTCTTCGAGTACGAGGGCGAGACCTGGGAGACCCGCCTTAACGAGCGCGACGTCATCTCCGTGCCGCCCGGCGTCTACCGCGGCCTGCGCAACGAGAGCCAGGAGGAGTCGCTGATGTGCGTCATGCTCGGCAACAACAAGCCCGACCTGCCGGACTATCCCGACGACCACCCCATCGCTCGCGCCAAGGCGGAGCGGCTGCGCCGCAAGGCCGCCCAGGGCTGAGGCGGGACGAAGGAGGCACGGACATGGGTGCGCTCGACGGCAAGACCATCGTCGTCACCGGCGCCGGCCGCGGCCTCGGCCGTGCCTTCGCCGAGGCGTGCTGCGCGGCCGGCGCCCGCGTCATCGTCGGCGAGCTGCGCGACGATCTCGCCGCCGCCGCCGTCGCCGACCTGACGGCGCAGGGATTCGCCGCCGAGGCGCTGCCGCTGGATGTCGGCGAGCCCGACAGCGTCGACGCCTTCGCCGCCGCCGTGCGGGAACGGGCGGGGCGGATCGACGGCCTGGTCAACAACGCCGCCATCGCCACCGGCATCGGCGGCAAGACCTTCGACGAGATCGACGTCGACACCTTCGACCGGGTGCTGCGGGTCAACGTCCGCGGCGTCTGGCTGGTGGTGAAGGCGCTGGTGCCGCTGATGGACCGCGGCGGCGGCATCGTCAATCTCGCCTCCGACACCGCGCTGTGGGGGGCGCCGCGCCTGCTGCACTACGTCGCCAGCAAGGGGGCGGTGATCTCGATGACCCGCTCGCTGGCCCGCGAGCTCGGGACCAAGGGCATCTGGGTCAACGCGCTCGCGGTCGGCCTCACCAAGGTGGAGGCGACGGAGTACGTGCCGGCGGAACGCCACGCCCTCTATGAGAACGGGCGGGCCATCACCCGGGCGCAGGTCCCGGGCGACGTCGTCGGCTCCGCCGTCTTCCTGCTGTCGGACGCGGCGTCCTTCGTCACCGGCCAGACCTTGCCGGTGAACGGCGGCTTCGTGTTCACCTGATGACGGCCCCCGTGCGCAGCGCCGCCGCGCCGCGGCGCCACCTCGCCATCGGCGGCCGGACGCTGTCGTGGATCGAGGCGGGGCAGGGAGCGCCGCTGGTCCTGCTGCACGGCATCGGCTCCAACGCCGGGTCCTGGCAGCCCCTGCTGCCGCTCCTGGCGCACCGGCGGGTGATCGCCTGGGACGCCCCGGGCTACGGCGGCTCCGACCCGCTGGCGCAGGAACGGCCGGGGCCGGCCGACTACGCCGACGCGCTGGACGCCCTCCTGGGGGCGCTGGACGTGGCGGGCGCCGTCGTGCTCGGCCATTCGCTG
Source organism: Azospirillum sp. ST 5-10 (assembly GCF_051225715.1). Lineage (NCBI taxonomy): Bacteria > Pseudomonadati > Pseudomonadota > Alphaproteobacteria > Rhodospirillales > Azospirillaceae > Azospirillum > Azospirillum sp. ST 5-10. The sequence goes on along the minus strand of NZ_JBPJSP010000040.1, from coordinate 34,838 downwards.
GGCGCTATGGTAGCGGCGGCGCTGGCCGACCGTCACCCGCGGCGGGCGGCCGCCCTGGTGCTGGCCGATCCGGCGCCGGGCCACGGGCTGCCGCCCGACGCCCCCTGGCCGGCCGCCGTCGCCGACCGCCTCGGCGATCTGCGCGCGCTGGGGCCGGAGGTCTTCGCCGAGCGGCGGGCCGGCCGCCTGTGCGCCCCCGGCGCGGCGCCCGCGGCGGTGGCGGCGGTGCGCCGCGCCATGGCCGAGGTGCGGCCGGCGGGCTACGCCGGCGCCTGTTCGCTGCTCGCCCGCGGCGCCCTGGCGGCGGCGGTGGCGGGGTTGCGGCTGCCCGGCCTCGTCACCTGCGGCGCCCTCGACGCGGTGGTGCCGCCGGAAACGGCGCGCCGCGTCGCCGCCGCCTTCCCGGGGGCGACGTACGCCGAGATCCCCGGGGTCGGGCACGCCGGCTACGCCGAGGACCCCGCCGCCTACGCCGCCCCCGTGCTGTCCTTCCTGGAGACGGTCCGATGACCCTGTCCGAGCCCACCCTCACCACGGAGCCCGCGATGCCCAAGGACCTCGCCCCGCACGCGACGGGGAACGCCACCGCCGCCGTCGGCGACCTGGTCGTCGCGATGCTGGAGGCGGCCGGCGTGGCGACGGCGTTCGGCGTCATCAGCCTGCACAACATGCCGATCCTCGACGCCATCGGCCGGCGCGGGGCGATCCGCTTCGTCACGGCGCGCGGCGAGGCGGGGGCGGTCAACATGGCCGACGCCGCCGCCCGCGTCTCGGGACACCTGACCCTGGCCGTCACCAGCACCGGCACCGGGGCGGGCAACGGCGTCGGCGCGCTGGTCGAGGCGATGACCGCCGGCACGCCGATGATCCACCTCACCGGCCAGATCGACAGTCCCTACCTGGACCGCGGCTGGGGCTTCATCCACGAGGCGGCGGACCAGCCGGGCACGCTCGCCGCCGCGTCCAAGGCGTTCTTCCGCGTGACCCGGGCGGACGAGGCGGTGCCGGTGATGCGCGCGGCGATCCGCGCCGCGCTCGCCGCCCCCACCGGGCCGGTCAGCGTGGAGATCCCGATCGACGTGCAGAAGGCCATGGCGGCGGTGCCGGAGTCCCTGGCGGTGACGCCGCCCGACCCGGTGCGGCCGGCGCCCGCCGACGTCGCCTGGCTGGCGGTGCGGCTGCTCGCCAGCCGGCGGCCGCTGCTGTGGGTCGGCGGCGGCGCCCGCCATGCCGGAGCGGCGGTGCGGCGGCTGGCCGACCTCGGCGTCGGCGTGCTCTCCAGCGTCAGCGGCCGCGGCATCCTGCCGGAGGACCATGCCATGAGCCTCGCCGCCTACACCGCGGCGCCGGCGGTGGCCGAGCTCTACGGGCGCGCCGACCTGATGCTGGTCGCCGGCACCCACCTGCGCAGCAACGAGACCCGCACCTACGGGCTGCGCCTGCCGAGCCCGCTGCTGCGCGTCGACGTCGATCCGCGGGCGGACGGCCGCGGCTATCCCGGCGACGGCTTCGTGCAGGGCGACGCCGCGCTGGTGCTCGACGTCCTCGCCGACGCGCTGGAGGACGGCTGGCGCGCCGCGGCGGACTGGCCGGACGCCGTGGCCGCGGCGCGCGCCGCGGCGGAGGCCGATCTGGTGCGCCAGATGGGCCCCTACGCGGCGCTGCGCGACGCCGTCGCCGCGGCCGTCGACGGCGGTGCGCTGTGGGTGCGCGACATCACGCTGTCCAACTCCATCTGGGGCAACCGCTCGCCGGTGCTGCGCGCGCCGGGGCAGGCGGTGCACGCCGCCGGCGGCGGCATCGGCCAGGGCCTGCCCCATGCCATCGGCGCCGCCGTCGCGTCCGGGCGCCGGACCGTCGCCATCACCGGCGACGGCGCCCTGCAGCTCTGCCTGGGCGAGCTCGGCACCCTGGTCGAGGAGGCGGCCGACGTCACCCTGATCGTCATGAACGACGGCGGCTACGGCGTCATCCGCAACATCCAGGACGCGGCCTACGGGGCGCGGCGCATGTACACCGACCTGCGCAACCCCGACTTCGCCCGGATCGCCGCCGCCTACGATCTGCCCTACGCCCGCGTCGACAGCGCCGCCGCCTTCGCCGACGTCGTCGGCGCCGCGGTCCGCGGCGGGGGGCCGCGGATGGTCGAGGTCGACATGGCCGCCGTCGGCGCCTTCGGCATCCGGTTCGCCGGTCCGCCGGTCACCGTGCGGGGGGCTGAGCCATGACCCGCATCGCCCTGATCGGCTACGGCGCCATCGGCCGCGCCGTCGCCCGGCACCTTCGGGCGGCCGGCCGCGCCGACTCCCTGGTCGGCGTCCTCGTCTCGCCGGCGCGCGCGGCGGCGCTGCGCGCCGAGGGGGGGGCCGGGGAGATGGACGCGGTCGACCGCCTCGACGATCTGCTGGCGCGCCGCCCCGACGTCGTCGCCGAGGTGGCGGGGCAGGGCGCCGTCGCCGAGCACGGGCCGGCGGTGCTGGCGGCCGGCTGCGACCTGCTGGTCATCTCGGTCGGCGCGCTGGCCGACCCGGCGCTCCATGGCCGGCTGACGGAGGCGGCGCGGGCGGCGGGGCGGCGCGTCCTGCTGCCGGCCGGCGCCGTCGGCGGCATCGACGCCATCGCCGCCATGCGGGTGTCCGGGCTGGCCCGGGTCACCTACCGCTCGCGCAAGCCGCCGGCGGCCTGGAAGGGCTCCCCGGCCGAGGCGGCGGCCGATCTCGACCGGCTGGAGGAGCCGCTGACCTTCTACCGCGGCAGCGCCGCCGAGGCCGCCCTGCGCTACCCGAAGAACGCCAACGTGGCGGCGACGGTGGCGCTGGCCGGGCTCGGCTTCGCCGACACGGCGGTGGAGCTGGTGGCCGACCCGGCCGCCCCCGGCAACGTGCACGAGATCGAGGCCGAGGGCGCCAGCGGGCGCATCGCCATCCGCCTCGAAGGGCGGCCGGACCCGGACAACCCGAAGACCTCCATGCTGACCGCGCTCAGCGTCGCGCGGTCGCTCCTCAACCTCGACGCCGTCATCGCCATTTGACCGGCGCCATTCGACGGGCGCCGTCTGAACCATCCTCATCGGACCGGGAGGCCACCATGGGCAAGCCGATCTTCATCGCCGGCCGCTGGCGCGAGGGGCGGGGCGAGACCATCGCCTCCCACTTCCCGGCCGACGGCAGCCTCAACGCCGAGGTGGCGGGCGCCTCGGCCGAGGACGTGGCCGAGGCGGTGGAGGCCGGCCGCCGGGCCATGGACGACCCGGCCTGGCGCGACCTGCGGCCGCACGAGCGGGCGCGCCACCTCTCCGCCATCGCCGCCGGCATCGAGCGCCGGGCCGAGGAGATCGCCCGGGTGCAGACCCGCGACACCGGCAAGACCCTGGCCGAGACGCGCGCCCTGGTGGCGAGCGCCGCCGGCACCTTCCGCTACATGGCGGCGGCGCTGGAGACGCTGGAGGAGGAGCTGACGCCGCCGCGCGGCGACTGCCTGACCATGAGCCTGCACGAGCCGATCGGCGTCGTCGGCGCCATCACGCCGTGGAACTCGCCGATCGCCAGCGACGCCCAGAAGGTGGCGCCGGCGCTGGCCGCCGGCAACGCGGTGGTGCTGAAGCCGGCGGCCTGGTCGCCGCTGGTCTGCCTGGAGCTGGCCCGCGTGATCGAGGAGGCGGGGCTGCCGGCCGGCCTGTTCTCGGCGCTGCCCGGCTCCGGCGCGGTGGCCGGCGACGCGCTGGTGCGCCACCCGCTGGTGGCCAAGGTCTCGTTCACCGGCGGCACCGCGACCGGGCGCGGCATCGCCCACGCCGCCGCCGACAAGCTGATGCCGGTGTCCCTGGAGCTGGGCGGCAAGTCGCCCAACATCGTCTTCGCCGACGCCGACCTCGACGCCGCGGTGGCCGGCGCCCTCTACGGCATCTTCAGCTCCAGCGGCCAGTCCTGCATCGCTGGCTCGCGCCTGTTCGTCGAGCGGCCGGTCTACGACGCCTTCGTCGAGCGGCTGGTGGCGGGCGCCCGGCGCCTGCGGGTCGGCCATCCCGAGCGGCCGGGCACCCAGGTGGCGCCGCTGATCCATCCGCGCCACCGCGACGGCGTCGAGGCGTACGTCCGCCTGGCGGTGGAGGAGGGTGGCGAGGTCCTGGCCGGCGGCACCCGGCCGGAGGGGGCGGAGTACGCGGCCGGCTGCTATCTCCTCCCCACGGTGATTGCCGGCCTGTCCAACCGTGCGCGCGTCTGCCAGGAGGAGATCTTCGGGCCAGTCGTGGTCGTGCTGCCCTTCGACGACGAGGACGCCCTGATCGCCGAGGCCAACGACAGCGTCTATGGTCTCGCCGCCGGCATCTGGTCGGCCGACTACCGCCGCATCTGGCGGGTCGCGCGCCGCCTGCGCACCGGCACCGTGTGGATCAACACCTACAAGCAGTTCAGCATTTCCACGCCGTTCGGCGGTGTGAAGGAGAGCGGCCTCGGCCGCGAGAAGGGCCGCCAGGGCATCCGCGCCTACATGAACCAGAAGAGCCTGTACTGGAGCCTCGCCGAAGCGCCACTCCCCTGGGCCGGCGGCGCGGCGTGACGTACGGTCCCCGCCGCGCCAAGCGGAGTGGTGTTGGTCACGACACGTTTGCCCCCACCCCTCCCTCCCCTGCGAAGCGGGGGAGGGAGGGGAGCCGCGGCGAAGCCGTGGGGAGGGTGGGGGCAATCGTGGCGAATCCGGGCAAAGCTGCTTAGGACACGGGGCGGACGCCGCAGGACGGCTGCCCCCGCGGGTCGTCGCCGCAGCCGCCTGCGACGGCAATCGTGTCGGCCAATACAGCATCAGGATCAATGCCCAGTGGCGGGTGTGTTTCCGCTGGGCCGCGATCGGGGAAGCCTGCGCCAACGTTGACGTGTTGGTGCTTCCGGGTGAAGCCTACGATGTCGAGATCACCGATGATCATTGAGGCCGGTCATGACTTGCCCCGCGATCGACAGTCTTCCGGCGATCCATCCGGGTGAAATCCTGCGCGACGACCTGGAGGCGCTGGAGATGAGCGCCCGCCGTTTCGCCGAGCACATCGGCGTTCCGCCGAACGCGGTGACGGAGATCCCGAACGGCCAACGACGGATCACCGCTCCCATGGCGCTCCGCCTGGCGAAGGCGTTCGGGACCGCTCCCGGCTACTGGACCAACCTGCAGAGCCTCTACGAAACGAAGAACGCACGCGCCGAGCTGGGCGACGCCCTCGACGCGATCAAGCCGTTGCCGCACGTCGGCCGGGCCGCGTGGCGTCTCCATTCATGCGCTATACAGCAGTGATCTGTTGTGCGCGTCGCGATCATGCATCATAATGCATGCATTCTGCCGGCGGAGACGAACCCATGTCGCGAGCGATCGAGGTGCCGGAGGCGCCGTTTCCCGCCCCCTACGTGCACCGCCGCAAGGTGCGGTTCGGGCACACCGACGCCGCGCGCATCGCCTACACGGTTCGCCTCTTCGACTACGCCATCGAGGCGATCGAGGGCTGGTTCGACGAGGTGCTGGCCAACGGCTGGTACCATCTCAACACGGCGTGCAACGTCGGCAGCCCCTTCGTCCACGCCGAGCTGGACATGACGGCGCCCCTGGTGCCCGGCGACACCGTCGAGACCACCGTGCTGGTGGAGGACACCGGCCGCTCCACCGTGCGCTTCCGCGTGCAGGGGCGGCGCGGCGACGGGGTGGCGGCGTTCGCCGGGGTGTGGGTCTGCTCCTTCGTCGACACCGAGGCGATGCGCGCCATCGCCATCCCCGAGCCGCTGGCGCGCCGCATCGCCGACTACCGCTCCCGCTGCCGGACGATGGAGGCGGCGGACTGATGGTGCGACAAACGGCCGCGGGGACGGCGCGGGCCGCGACGGCATAGGGTCCGCCCGTCCGGGACCCGTCCAGGAAAGCGCAGGGAACGATGAGCGACACACGCCACACCGCCGCCCGCCTCGCCCCCCGTCCCGGCGGCCCCGCCATCCGGCCCCTGTCGCAGGCGACGCCGCTCGAGGCGGTGTGGGACGGCAGCCTGCCGCCGTGCCGGCCGCTGCCGCAGGCGCGGCCGGCCGCGGCCCCCGAGGTCCCCGTTGGGACCGACGACCGCCCCTCCTTCCTCGAGGCGCTGGGCGAACGGGTGCGGGCCGCGCGGGTCGGCCAGGGCATGACGCGCAAGGCGCTGGCGCTGCGCTCCGGCGTCTCCGAGCGCCACCTCGCCCAGTTGGAGACCGGCCACGGCAACATCTCCGTCCTGCTGCTGCGCGCGGTGGCGCAGGCCACCGGCGTCGCCCTGGACGCGCTGCTGCGCGACGGCGGCCCGGCGTCGCCGGCCGGGCGCGGCGTGGCGCTGCTCGGCACGACGGGAGCCGGGCGGAGGACGCTCGGCCGCCGCCTCGCCGAACGTCTGGACCTGCCCCTGGTCGTCGTCGACGAGGAGATCGGGCGGGACGTCGGGCTGGCCGCCGCCGACCTCCTCGCCCTGTGCGGCCCTCCCGCCTTCGCCGCGGCGGAGCGGCGCTGTATCGACGACCTCCTGGCCCGCCATGGCGCGGCGGTGATCGTGCTCAGCGGGCTGGCCGCCGCCGATCCCGCCGCGATCGACCGGTTGCGGCGCCACGGCGCCACCGTGTGGGTGCGGGCTTCGGTCGAGGAGCACGTCCGCCGCACGCTGCCGCGGCCCGGCGACGGCGGGCTGCGCCGCGCCTTCGCCGGCGGGGTCGCCGACTCCCTGGCCCGCCGTGCGCCCCTCGACTCCCTGGCCGATCTGACCGTCGACACCACCGGCCGCGACGTCGAGGACTGCCTGGCCGAGCTGGTGGCGGGTCTCGGCCGTCTGGAGACGCACCGCGCCGCGTCGTGACCGCCGGACATGCTATATAATGCATAATCCGGCTTGACAGCCGCGCGCGTGCTGCATGATTGTTCATGTCATGGCGGGTATGCCGGGCCCCGGCGACGCCGATCCCCGACAACGACCGACGGGCCATGACGAGCGACATCCTGCTGACGGACACGCCGCACCCCCATGTGCTGCGCCTCACCCTGAACCGGCCGCACGCGCGCAACGCGCTGGCGACGCCGCTGCTGCGGGCCGTCGCCGAGGCGCTGACGGACGCCGCGGCGGACGACGCGGTGCGCGCGGTCGTCGTGACCGGCGGCGAGCGGGTCTTCGCCGCCGGCGCCGACATCGGCGAGCTGGCGGCGCACAGCGCGGTCAGCGTGCTGGCCGACGAGCGGCCGCGCCACTGGACCGCCATCCGCCGCTTCCCCAAGCCGCTGATCGCCGCCGTCAACGGCTACGCGCTGGGCGGCGGCTGCGAGCTCGCCATGCACGCCGACATCATCGTCGCCGGCGACACCGCCCAGTTCGGCCAGCCCGAGATCAACCTCGGCCTGATCCCCGGTGCCGGCGGCACGCAGCGGCTGACCCACGCGGTCGGCAAGGCGCTCGCCATGCGGATGGTGCTCACCGGCCAGCCCATCGACGCCCAGGCGGCGCTGGCGGCCGGCCTGGTCGCCGAGGTGACGCCGGCCGAGCTGTCCATCGAGCGGGCGGTGGCGCTGGCCGCGCGCATCGCCGATAAGCCGCCGGTCGCCGTGCGGCTTGCCAAGCAGGCGGTGCTGGCGAGCTTCGAGCCGGGGCTGGAGCAGGGCCTGGCCCACGAGCGCCAGGCCTTCGCCCTGCTGTTCGCCACCGAGGACATGCGCGAGGGCGTGACCGCCTTCCTCGACAAGCGCACGCCAAGCTTCCGGGGACGCTGAGCCATGGCCGAGACCATCCTTCTCGACGTCGCCGACGGCGTCGCCCAGGTGACCCTCAACCGTCCCGACAAGCTCAACGCCTTCACCGCGGCGATGCACGCCGAGCTGCGCGAGGCGCTGGCGGCGGTGCGCAAGGACCGCACCGTGCGCTGCCTGCTGCTGACCGGGACCGGCCGCGGCTTCTGCACCGGCCAGGACCTCGCCGCCCGCGTGGCGCCGCCGGACGGGGCGCCGCCGGACCTCGGCGAGTCGCTGGAGACCAACTACAACCCGCTGGTGCGCACCCTGCGCACCCTGGAGGTGCCGGTGGTGTGCGCGGTCAACGGCGTCGCCGCCGGGGCCGGGGCCAACCTGGCGCTGGCCTGCGACATCGTCCTGGCGGCGCGCTCCGCCCGCTTCGTGCAGTCCTTCTCCCGGGTCGGGCTGATTCCCGACAGCGGCGGCACCTGGACCCTGCCGCGTCTGGTCGGCCACGCCCGCGCCATGGCGCTGGTGATGCTGGGCGAGCCCGTCCCGGCGGAGCAGGCCGAGGCCTGGGGCATGATCTGGAAGGCGGTCGACGACGAGCGGCTGATGGCGGAGGCGACGGACGTCGCCCGGCGCCTCGCCGCGGCGCCCACCCGCGGCTTGGCGCTCGCCAAGAAGGCGCTGCAGGCGTCCTCCACCAACACGCTCGACCGCCAGCTCGAGCTGGAGCGCGATTGCCAGCGCCTCGCCGGGCGGACGGCGGACTACCGGGAGGGCGTCACCGCCTTCCTGGAGAAGCGGCAACCCAGGTTCGAGGGACGGTGAGATGGCGGCGTTGGAGCGGACGGCGAGCGTGGCGGTGATCGGCTGCGGCGCCATGGGGCAGGGGATCGCCCAGGTGGCGGCCCAGGGCGGCCATCCCGTGCTGCTGCACGACGCGCGGCCCGGCGCCGCGGCGGCGGCGCGCGACGCCATCGCCGCGGCGCTCGGCCGGCTGGTGGAGAAGGGGCGCATGGCGGCGGCGGAACGCGACGCGGTGGTCGCCCGCCTCGTCCCGGTGTCCGGCACGGCCGACCTGGCGCCGGCCTCCCTGCTGATCGAGGCGGTGGTCGAGGACCTGGACGTCAAGCGGCGCCTGTTCGCCGAGCTGGAGGAGCGGGTGGCCGCCGACGCCATCCTGGCGACCAACACCTCGTCGCTGTCGATCACCGCCCTGGCGGCCGGGCTGGCGCGGCCGGAGCGCTGCGCCGGGCTGCACTTCTTCAACCCCGCACCGCTGATGGCGCTGGTGGAGGTGGTGAGCGGCCTGCAGACCGATCCCGCGGTCGCCGCGACGCTCCACCACACCGCCGCCGCCTGGGGCAAGAGCCCGGTGCACGCCCGCTCCACGCCCGGCTTCATCGTCAACCGCGTGGCCCGTCCCTTCTACGCCGAGGGGCTGCGCCTGCTGCAGGAGCGGGCCGCCGACCCGGCCACCATCGACGCCGTCGCCCGCGAGTGCGGCGGCTTCCGCATGGGGCCGTTCGAGCTGATGGACCTGATCGGCCACGACGTGAACTTCGCCGTCACCGGCTCGGTCTGGCGGTCCTACTTCCACGACCCGCGCTTCCTGCCCTCGCTGGTCCAGCAGGAGCTGGTGGAGGCCGGCCGGCTCGGCCGCAAGAGCGGGCGGGGCTTCTACGAGTACGCCGCCGGCGCCGAGCGGCCGCCGCCGGCCACCGCGGCCGCCGCCCCGGCGCCGGCGCGGGTGGTGGCGGAGGGCGATTTCGGGCCGGCCGCCGCCCTGGTGGAGCGCCTGCGCGCCGCCGGCGTCGCCGTGGAGGAGCGGCCGGCCACGGGCGAGGGGCGGCTGCGGCTGGACGGCGTGCGCCTCGCCCTCACCGACGGCCGCACGGCGACGGAACGCGCCGCCGCCGAGGGCGGCGGGCCGCTGGTCCTGTTCGACCTGGCGCTGGACTACGCCGCCGCCGGCCGCATCGCGCTCGCTCCGGCGGACGGCGCGGGGGAGGCGGTGACGGCCACCGCTGCCGGGCTGTTCCAGGCCCTGGGCATGGCGGTGTCGGTGATCGACGACGCACCGGGCCTGGTGGTCATGCGCACCGTCGCCACCCTGGCCAACGAGGCCGCCGACGCGGTGCTGCAGGGCGTCGCCTCGGCCGCCGACGTCGACGTGGCGATGACCAAGGGCGTCAACTACCCGCTGGGGCCCGTCGCCTGGGCGCGGCGGATCGGCCTGGCGCGGGTGCTCGGCGTGCTGGAGGCGCTGCAGCGCACCTACGGCGAGGACCGCTACCGCCCGTCGGCCCTGCTGCGCCGCGCCGTCGCCGGCGGGCCGGCGTCGGCCCTCTGAACCTCTTCGTTCATCCTTGCGAGGGAGCGGCCGCACCCGGGCCGACACGACCATGCGCGACGCCTTCATCTGCGACGCCGTTCGCACCCCCTTCGGCCGCTACGGCGGCGCGCTCGCCGCGGTGCGCGCCGACGACCTCGCCGCCGTGCCCATCGCCGCGCTGATGGAGCGCAACCCGTCGGTGGAGTGGGCGGCGGTCGACGACGTGGTGCTCGGCTGCGCCAACCAGGCCGGCGAGGACAACCGCAACGTCGCCCGCATGGCGGCATTGCTGGCCGGGCTGCCGGTCGCGGTGCCCGGAGCCACCGTGAACCGCCTGTGCGGGTCCGGCATGGACGCGGTGGGCGTCGCCGCCCGCGCGATCCGCGCCGGCGAGTGCGAGCTGATGATCGCCGGCGGTGTCGAGAGCATGAGCCGCGCCCCCTTCGTCATGGGCAAGGCGGAGACGGCCTTCTCCCGTTCCGCCGAGATCTTCGACACCACCATCGGCTGGCGCTTCGTCAACCCGCGCCTCAAGGCCCTGCACGGCACCGATTCCATGCCGGAGACGGCCGAGACCGTGGCCGCCGACTTTGCCATCGCCCGCGCCGACCAGGACGCCTTCGCTTGGCGCTCGCAGCGGCGGGCCGGCGCCGCCCTGGTGTCGGGCCGGCTGGCCAAGGAGATCGTTCCGGTGACCATCCCCTCGCGCAAGGGCCCGCCGGTGGCGGTGGCGGTCGACGAGCACCCGCGGCCCGACGCGACCCTCGACGCGCTGGCCCGCCTGAAGGGCGTGGTGCGGCCCGACGGCACGGTGACCGCCGGCAACGCCTCCGGCGTCAACGACGGCGCCTGCGCGCTGATCGTCGCCTCGGCCGACGCGGTGGCGCGGCACGGGCTGACGCCGCGCGCCCGCGTGCTGGCCACCGCCACCGCCGGCGTGCCGCCGCGGATCATGGGGATCGGCCCGGCGCCGGCGTCGCGCAAGGCGCTGGACAAGGCCGGCCTCACCCTCGCCCAAATGGACGTGATCGAGTTCAACGAGGCCTTCGCCGCGCAGGCCCTGGCGGTGCTGCGCGACCTCGGGCTGGCCGACGACGCGGAGCACGTGAACCCCAACGGCGGCGCCATCGCGCTCGGCCACCCGCTGGGCGCCAGCGGCGCCCGGCTGGTGACCACCGCCGTCCAGGAGCTGCACGAGCGCGGCGGCCGCTACGCGCTGTGCGCCATGTGCATCGGCGTCGGCCAGGGCATCGCCATGGTGGTCGAGCGGGTGTGAGGGCCGGCGTCAACCGGCGGCCCGGCGCCGTGCCGCCGCGGCGTCCGCCGGAGCCGCGGCGGGAACGACGCGCCGGCAGCACTCGGCGAGCCATTCCGCCGCCGGCGTCAGGGTGAAGCCGGCGCGGCGGATCATCACGATGTCCGGCGCCGGCAGGGTCTCGCGCACGGGGATGCGGCACAGCGTGCCGGTGGTCAGGGCGAAGTCGGTGAACTGCACGGGCAGCATGCCCAGCGCGTCGGAATAGGCGATCGCCAGGATCATGCTCAGCGCCGACTGGGTCTGGGTCGCCAGGCGCGGCGGCGGCAGCCCGCGCTCCTGGAACAGCACCTGCAGCTCCTCCGCCGCCCGGTGGGTGATGGAGGTCGTCACCCACTCCGCCCCCACCAGATCGGCCAGCGAGGTCGCGGCGGCGAGCGGATGGCCGACGCGCGCCATGACGATCCGCGTGTTCTGGAACAGCAGCTCGGCCACCAGGTCGGACGGCATGCCGCGCTCCGGCTGCGGGCCGATGTAGAAGTCGACCGTGCCGTCCCTGAGCCCCGCCTCCAGGGTCGGGAAGAACCCCTCGATGAGGTGGAGCCGCACGTCGGGGTAGCGCCCGCGGAAGCGGGCCAGCGCAGTCGGCAGCATCGCCATGTGCGCGGCCACGGAAAGCCCGGCCACCACCGATCCCGCCGCCAGGCCGCGGAGCTGCTCCGCCTCCTCGCGGGCGCGCCGGACGTCGCTCAGGATCGCCCGGGCGCGGCGCACGAAGGCCTCTCCCGCCGGTGTCAGCGCCATGCCGCGGGCACGGCGCTCGAACAGGGGCGCGCCCAGCTCGTGCTCCAGCTCGTGCACGCTGCGGGTCAGCGCCGGCTGGGCCAGCCCGAGATGGCGCGCCGCCGCCCGGAGGCTGCCGTGCTCGGCGATGGCGGTGATGTCGCGGAGCTGGTTGAGCTTCATGGCGCAACCCTAGCCCGATAACAAATCGGTATCAATCGGATCAAACTGGCAGCTTCCGGTCATCAATTCGGCGGCTAGACTGCGCATCCGACCAATTGTTGGCCGCATGAGCGGATGCCGAGGAGAAGGGACCATGAGACTTGCCGCCTATCGCGATTCCGCCGGGACGGGGCTCGCCGTCAGCGCCGACGGACGCGCGTTCCGCGGTCTGCGTGACACGCATCCGGACTTTCCCGGTGATGCCGGGGCGTTGGCCGCCCTGGACGACGGCGCGTTCCGCGCCGCCTGCGAGGTCCTGCTCGGCGGCGAGCCGGTCGACCTCGACGCCGTGACCCTGCTGCCGCCGATCGCCGATCCGGCCAAGATCGTCTGCGTCGGCCTCAACTACGCCGACCACTCCGCGGAGAGCGGTTTCCAGCAGCCCGACTATCCCGCCCTGTTCGCCCGCTTCGCCTCGTCCCTGGTCGGCCACGGCGAGGCCCTGGTGCGCCCGGCGGTGTCCGAACAGCTGGACTACGAGGGCGAACTGGTGGTGGTGATCGGCAAGGGCGGCCGGGGCATCCGGCGCGAGGACGCGCTGGCGCACGTGTTCGGCTACTCGATCTTCAACGACGCCTCGGTGCGCGACTACCAGTTGAAGACGACGCAGTGGACGATGGGCAAGAACTTCGACGGCACCGGCGCCTTCGGGCCGGTCATCGTCACCGCCGACGAGCTGCCGCCGGGCGCCCGCGGCCTGACCCTGGAAACCCGCCTCAACGGCACGGTCGTGCAGAGCGCGTCGACGGACTCCCTGGTGTTCGACGTGGCCGAACTGATCGCCATCATCAGCGAGGGGATCACGCTGGCGCCGGGCGACCTCATCGTCACCGGGACGCCGAGCGGCGTCGGGCTGGCGCGCAAGCCGCCCCTGTGGATGAAGCCCGGCGACGTCTGCGAGGTGGCCGTCCAGGGCATCGGCGTCCTGCGCAACCCGATCGCCGCGGGGTGAGCGGATGCCATCGACGAAGGGGAGGACGCGATGACCCAGCTCCGCAGCCGTGTGCTGCCGACGCGCCGGCCGGGCGAGCTCGGCGTGCATTCCATCGACGGTTTCCACCTGGTCGTTCCCGACCTGGCCGACGCGCAGCGCTTCTACGGCGCCTTCGGCCTCGACGTCCGGGAGGGGAGGGGCGGCCTCGACCTGCACACCTTCGACCACCCGCACCGCTGGGGCACGGTCGCCGAGGGGCCGCGCAAGCGGTTCTCCCACATCTCCTTCGGCGTCTTCGCCGACGAGTTCGCCGCCTTCAAGCGGCACCTGGAGATCCTCGGCGTGGCGCTGGTCGACCCGCCGCCCGGCTGCGAGAGCGACGGCCTGTGGCTGCGCAACCCGGACGGCCTGCTGATGGAGGTCCGGGCGGCGGAGAAGTCCTCGCCCTCGGAGAAGTCGCGCTTCGATCCGGCCAGCGCCCCGCCGGGAGCGCAGGGCTCGCACTCCCGCTCGGCGTCGCAGCCGGTGCGGCCGCGCCGGCTGGCCCACATCCTCCTGTTCACCGCCGACATCGACGCGGCGATCGGCTTCTACACGCGCGTCCTCGGCCTGCGGCTGTCGGACCGCTCCGGCGACCTCGTCGCCTTCCTGCACGGCATCCACGGCTCCGACCACCACATGGTGGCGCTGGCGAAATCCACCGGTCCCGGCCTGCACCACCTGAGCTGGGACGTCGGCTCGGTCCACGACGTCGGGCTGGGGGCGATGCTGATGGCCGAGCGGGGCTTCTCCCAGGGCTGGGGCCTCGGGCGGCACGTGCTCGGCTCCAACTACTTCCACTACGTCCGGGATCCCTGGGGCAGCTACGCCGAGTATTCGGCGGACATCGACTTCGTTCCCGCCCATTGCGACTGGCAGGCGACCGACCACCCGGTGGAGGACTCCTTCTACGTCTGGGGTCCGCCGCCGCCGCCCGACTTCACCGTCAACCACGAAGCGGCGGCGTGACCCGATGACCCGAGGCGCCATGACCATGGAAACCACCGGGGTGCTCATCGTCGGCGGCGGGCCCTGCGGACTCATGCTCGCCAACGAGCTCGGCCGGCGCGGGGTCGCGACGATCCTGGTCGACCAGAAGCCCTCCACCGCCTTCAACCCGCAGGCGAACGCCACCCAGGCGCGCACCATGGAGCATTTCCGCCGGCTGGGCTTCGCCGACGAGATCCGCGCCCAGGGGCTGCCGCCGGACCATCCCACCGACGTCGCCTACTTCACCCGCTACGCCAGCCACGAGCTGGCCCGCTTCCCGCTGCCCGGCTCGCGCGAGGCGGCGCGGCAGATCCGGCGCGGCGACCGTCCCTGGAGTGCCGCCGAGCCGGCCCACCGCGTGTCGCAGAAGTTCGTCGAGGCGGTGCTGCGGCGCCACGCCGAGGCGCAACCCTCGGTCTCGGTGCGTTACGGCTGGCGGCTGTGCGGCTTCCGCGACACCGGGGCCGGCGTCGAGGCGGAGGTGCTGCCCGAGGCCACCGGCGAGCCGCGCCTGATCCGCGCCCTCTACCTCGTCGGCGCCGACGGGCCGCGCAGCCTGGTGCGGCGCGAGCTGGGTGTCGCCTACGAGGGGGAGGGCAGCGCCGACCGCGACTTCATGGGCGGCAGCATGCTGGCCCTCTACCTGCGCGCCCCGGCCTTCTACGAGGCCTGCCCCCACCCGCGGGCGTGGCAGTACTGGGCCTTCAACCCGCAGCGGCGCGCGGTGATGGGGGCGGTGGACGGGCGCGGCGAGTTCGCCTTCCACACCCAGCTCCGCCCCGGCGAGACGGCGGAGGCCATGGCCGACGCCGACGCGGTGGCGCTGTTCACCCAGGCGATGGGCGTGTCGATCCCGGTCGAGGTGCTCTCCCGCGACGCCTGGATCGCCGGGCGCACCCTGGTGGCCGACCGCTTCCAGCGCGGCCGGGTGTTCCTCGGCGGCGACGCCGTGCACCTGTTCACACCGACCGGCGGCATGGGCTACAACACGGCGATCGAGGACGCGGTCAACCTCGGCTGGAAGCTCGCCAGCGTCATCGCCGGGCGGTCGCCGCCGGAGCTCCTCGACACCTACGAGCTGGAGCGCCGGCCGGTGGCTCAGCGCAACACGGGCTTCGCCCGCCGCTTCGCCGAATCCATCGGCCTCTACCGCCCCAGCCCGGCCATCGAGGCCGAGGGGGAGGCGGGCGAGGCCGCCCGCCGGCGCGCCGGCGCCTATCTCGACGCCCACGCGCGGGCCGAGTTCGACATCCCCGGCTTCACGCTGGGAGCGCGCTACGACGGCTCGCCGATCATCGCCGGGGACGACTCCCCGCGGCCGCCCGACGCGCCCACGGTCTACGTCCCGACGGGCAAGCCGGGCGGCCGGGCCCCGCATGTCTGGCTGGGCGAGAACCGCTCCCTCTACGACCTCTTCGGCTTCGAATGGACGCTGCTGCGCCTCGGCGCCCGCCGGCTCGCCTCCGACGCCGCCTCCGACGCCGACATCGCGGCGTACGCCGCGGCGGCCGAGCGCGCCGGCGTGGCGCTGACGGTGGTCGACTGCGACGATGCCGAGGCCCACGACCTCTACGAGACCGACCTCGCGCTGATCCGCCCCGACCAGGTGGTCGCCTGGCGGCGCACGGGGCGGGACGACCGGACGCCGGAGGACGTGCTCGCCACCGTCACGGGACGGGCGCCGGCGCCGCCGGCGGACCGCTGAACGCGCGGCCGGCCGGCTCACAGGGACCTCAAAACAAAGCAAGACAGGGATGGGACGGATGTTCAGAACGACGCAGAGCTGGCTCAGCCGTGCCGCGGTGGCGCTGCTGCTGGCGGTGGCCGCCATGGTCGCACCCCGGGCGCAGGCCGAGACGGTCAAGCTCACCATCTCCCACTATCTGCCGCCCTCGCACACGATCCAGAAGGAGCTGACGCGCTGGGCGGAGGAGCTGGGCGAGAAGTCGGGAGGGCGGCTCCAGGTCAGCGTCTTCCCCTCCGGCCAGATGGGGCCGCCGCCGCGCCAGTTCGACCTGGCGCGCACCGGCGTCGCCGACATGGCCTTCTTCCTGCACGGCGCCCTGCCCGGCCGCTTCCCGGTGACCGAGGCCTCCCACCTGCCCTACGCCTTCAACCGCACCGTGGACGGGGCGCGCCGGACGTTGAGCGTCGCCGACGCCTCCGCCATCCTCACCAGTCTGTCCGTGCATCTGGAGAAGGAGCACGAGGGGACGCGCATCCTGTACGCGCTCGCCTCGCCGACCGTCAGCCCGTACCTGCGCAAGGGGACGGCGCGCGCACCCGGCGATCTCGCCGGCCTGCGCATCCGCCACAACGGTCCCATCACCTCGGCGCTGCTCGGCGCCTGGGGCGCCACCGCGGTCGCCATGCCGCCGTCGGAGCTGGCCGACGCCATGGACAAGGGCACCCTCGACGGCATCCTCTTCAATTTCGAGGCGGCGCACGCCTTCCAGCTCGCCAAGAGCGTGGAGTCCGTGACCGACCTCAAGGCCGCGGCGGCGACCTTCGCGCTGGTGATCAACAAGAGGGTCTACGACGGCCTGCCGGCGGACCTGCGCCGGCTGATCGACGAGACGACCGGCGTCGCCGCGGCGCGCCGGGTCGGCGCGCTGTTCGACGAGGCGGAGGCGGCGGGGCGGCGCTATCTGGAGGAGAGCGGCGTCACCATCGTCGAGCCGACGGCCGAGCAGGCCGCCGCCTTCGAGGCCGCCGCCGCCCCGCTCGCCGACACCCTGATCGCCGCGACCGGCGACAAGGCGCCGGCGGTCCGCGCCTTCCGGCAGGCGCTGCAGGAGCGTGTCGCGAAGGGCGCGCCATGAGTGGGCGCCGCACAAGCGCGGGCGGCCCCGCGCCCGGCCCCGTCGATCCCACGCCGCCGGCCGCCCGGGCGCTGACGCTGCTGGCGGCGGCGGCGCTCGCGGTGATGATGCTGTGGACCATCGCCGACATCGTGCTGCGCCTGCTCTTCCGCTGGCCGCTGGCCGGCTCGGTCGCCCTGGTGGAGACCACGCTGGTGCTGGTGGCGCTGCTGGCCCTGCCGGAGTGCCTGGGGCGCGACGACCAGATCAAGGTCGACGTCTTCGACCACCGGCTGGGCCGGCGCGGCCTGTTCGCCCTGAAGCTGGTGGGCGACCTGGCGATGCTGGCGTTCATCCTGCTGCTGGCGTTCACGATGATCCAGCCGATCACCGACGCCTGGCGGTTCTGGGACCTGAAGCCGGATCTGCCGGTGCCGATCGTGGCGCTCCTGGGCGCCATCGAGGTGGCGCTGGTGGTCTCCGCCGTGGTGCTGGTCCGCAAGATCGTGCGGACCTGGCGGTCGGCGCGGCCGGGTGCCGCCGCCTGGTCGCAGGTCCGCATGGGGGAGGTTGCCGGTGACTGACACCCTGATTGGCTTCGCCGGCATGGGCGTGCTGGTGCTGCTCATCCTGGCGCGCATCCCCGTGGGCGTCGCGCTGGGCCTCGTCGGCTTCGGCGGCTACGCGGCGCTGGCCGGCTGGACCAAGGCGCAGTTCGTGTTCGGCGCCGTGCCGCTGGAGCTGACCTCCGCCTACGGCCTGTCGGTGCTGCCGCTGTTCACCCTGATGGGAGCGCTGGCGACCATGGCCGGCCTGTCGGCCGACCTGTTCCGCGCCAGCGACGCCCTGTTCGCCGGGGCCCGCGGCTCGCTCGCCATGGCGGCGATCGGCGCGTCGGGCGCCTTCGGGGCGGTGTGCGGGTCGTCGGTCGCCACCGCGGCGACCATGGGGCGGATCTCCATTCCCGAGATGCTGCGGGAGAACTACTCGCCGGCGCTGGCCGCCGGGGCGGTGGCGGCCGGCGGCACGCTCGGCATCCTCATCCCGCCGTCGCTGATCCTGATGATCTACGCGATCATCGCCCAGCAGCCGGTGATCAAGCTGTTCGCCGCGGCCCTCGTCCCCGGCCTCGTCCTGACGGCGCTCTACGTCGCCACGGTGATGGTGTGGACCCGGCTGCGGCCGGACGCGGCGCGGCCGATCGAGCGGGACGGCGGGGTGGGGACGCTGCGCGTCCTGCTCAACGTCGCCGACGTCGCGGCGCTGTTCCTGGTGACCTTCGGCGGCATCTATGTCGGCTGGTTCTCGCCGACGGAAGCCGCGGCGGTCGGCGCCTTCGGCGCGCTGCTGCTCGGCCTCGGCCGGCGGACGCTGAAGACGCTGGGCATCGTCGGGTGCTTCACCGAGACGGCGCGCACCACCGCCAACATCGTCCTCATCGTCATCGGCTCGACGATCTTCTCCTACTTCGTGGTGCAGACGGGCATCGCCCGGAGCATCGTCGACTGGATGGCCGGCACCGGCCTGCCGCCGCTCCTGGTGATGGCCCTGCTGGTGCTGGTCTACATCTTCCTCGGCTGCTTCCTCGAAGGCATCGGCATGGTGCTGGTGACCGTTCCCGTCTTCCTGCCGCTGGTGGTGGCGAACGGCTACGACCCCGTGTGGTTCGGCGTCCTGCTGGTCATCGTCGTCGAGATCGGCCTCATCCACCCGCCGGTGGGGATGAACCTGTTCGTCATCCGCGCCCAGGCGCCGGAGATCCCGCTGCGCGACATGTACCTCGGCGTCCTGCCCTTCCTGGCGGCGCCGCTGCTGCTGATCGTGCTGCTGCTGCTGTTCCCGGACCTGGCCCTGTGGCTGGCCGGGCAGGTGTGAAGGCACGGGCCGCGCCGGACCACCCGCCCGCCTGCCCGTCTCACCCCGCGCTGCGGTAGAGCAGCGTCCCGCCCGCGTCGGCCTCGGCGGCGAGGGCGCCCTTGGCGACGAGGTGGTTGATGTGGGCGAGCGCCTCGCCGACGGCGAATCCCAGCTGGTGGGCGTCGAGGGCGCGGCGGAACAGCACCGGCACCAGGTCGGCGCAGCTCCGCGGGGCGGGGCGGCAGGCCTCCAGGATGAGGTCGCAGCGGTGGGCGTGGTGCGCCTCCAGCTCGGCGACGCGGGTGTGCAGACCGCGGAAGGGCAGGCGGTGGGACGGCAGCACCAGGGTGTCCTCGGCCGTCGTCGCACGGATCTCCGCCAGCGAGTCCAGGAACTGCGTCAGCGGGTCGGCCGTCGGCTGCATCATGAACACGCTGACGTTGGGCGTGATGTGCGCCAGCACCTGGTCGGCGGACAGGAACAGCCGGTCGGCCGGGCAGTGGAGCAGCGCCTGCTCGGGCGAGTGGCCGCCGCCGGTGAGGACGCGCCAGTCGCGCCCGCCCATGCGCAGGCTGCCACCCGGCATCAGCCGCTCGAAGGAGGGCGGCAGGCCGGTGACGCGGGAGAGATAGCCGAGTCCGCGGCCCAGCAACTGCTCCACCGCCTCCCCGCCGAGGCCGCAGCGCCGGTAGAAGGCGGTGTAGGCCGCCGTCGCCGCCTCGTCGCGCGGCTGCATCAGCAGCCGGCTGAACAGATACTCGCTCTGGGTCATGTGGAACGCCGGGGCGAAGCGCTCGTGCAGCCAGCCGGCCAGGCCGACATGGTCGGGATGGTAGTGGCTGACCACCAGCCGCACCACCGGCCGGCCGCCGAGCGTGGTGGCGAGCAGGCCTTCCCAGATCTCCTGGCTCGCCGCGTCGCCGATGCCGGTGTCGAACACGCTCCAGCCGTCCGCCTCCTCGAACAGGTAGAGGTTGACGTGGTCCAGCGCGTAGGGGAGCGGCATGCGCAGCCACAGGACGCCGGGCGCCACTTCGACGGTGGTGCCGACCGGCGGCGGCTCGGCCAGGGGATAGAAAAGGGGGCTGCTGGACATCGTGACCTTTGGATGGGGTGCGAAGGATTTTTCATGGAAGGCGGACGAAAGTGCACTATACTGCATGAGCCGGGCCTGCACAACGAGCCGCCGGCGCAACGAAGAGACGGCGCCGGCCAACGACATCGTCGTCCGGCGACGCGCGCACAAGGGGGGAGGGAACATTGTCCGAAGCCGAAGGGATCGTCTCCCAGGTCTCCAGCGAAGCCGGGCAATTGGGGCTGGAGGTCGCCGACATCGTCGGCCGGGTCGACGGCATCCGCACGCGCCTGAACCATCAGGCGGAGGTCTTCCGCTCGCTGCAGGACGCGTCGGCCGAGATGGCGCGCAGCAACGACCGCATCCGCTCCGCGGTGGCGGCGGCGCGCGACGCCGGCAGCCACGCCCGCGACACCACCGCCCATTCCCAGGCCGTGCTCGACCAGGCGCTGACCACCATCCGCTCGCTGGTGACGATCGTCGACCAGATCGCCGTCGAGGCGACCGGCCTCGACGACACGCTGCAGCGGGTGACCCGCATCGCCCAGACCATCTCCTCCATCTCCAAGCAGACCAACCTGCTGGCGCTGAACGCCACCATCGAGGCGGCGCGCGCCGGCGCCGCGGGGCGCGGCTTCGCCGTGGTCGCGCAGGAGGTCAAGGTGCTGGCGCGCCAGACCAGCGACGCCACCGACGAGATCGGCGGCACCCTGGGCGCGCTCTCGGGCAAGCTGGCCGCCCTGGCCAAGCACGCCGGCGACAGCCGCCACCAGGCGGCCTCGGCGCGCGACGCGGCCGACCGGATCAGCGACGCCTACGTCAAGACCAACAGCGCGCTGCAGGACATCGAGGCGGGCGCCGACGAGATCGCCGGCGCCGCCATCCAGATCGGCGGCCGCTGCGACGAGTTCGCCGTCCGCTTCGCCGGGCTGGGCGAGGACGTCCGGACCTCCGACGGCGAGATCGGCGAGATCGCCAAGCGCACCGACGCGCTGCTCGACATGTCCGAACGCCTGATCGGCCTGACCGCCGACGCCGGGGCCGAGGGGCCCGACACCCCGTTCGTCCGGCTCGCCCGCCACACCGCGGCCGACGTCGCCGAACGCCTGGCCGCGGCCGTCGCCGAGGGCCGGGCGAGCGTCGCCGACCTGTTCGACGACCGCTACGTCCCGGTGCCCGGCAGCGATCCCCAGCAGCACACCACCCGCTTCGGCGAGCTGCTGCGGCGCAGCGAGACCGCGACCATGGACGCGGTGACCGCCCGCGACCCGCGCATCGTCGCCACCGGCATCTTCGACCGCAACGGCTTCATGGCGGCGGTCGATGCCCGCTACGCCCAGCCGCAGCGCCCCGGCGACCCCGCCTGGAACAGCGCCAACTGCCGGATCGCGCGGATCTACAAGGACCGCACCGCGGCCAAGGCGTGCGCCAACCGCAGGCCCTTCCTGGTGCAGACCTACCGGCGCGACATGGGCGGGTCCTATGTCTTGCTCAAGGACGTGTCGGCGCCGATCCTGGTGGACGGGCGGCTGTGGGGCTGCCTGCGGATCATCTACAAGGCGTGAGGGACATCATGCGGGCGGTCCAGTTGCTGGGGCGGGGCATCGCCGAGCCGGTGGCGGTGCGCGAGGTTCCGGTACCCGAGGCCGGCGACGGCGAGGTGCTGGTGCGCGTCCGCGCGGCGGCGCTCAACCGCGTCGACATCTACATGCGCGACAGCGGCGCCGGCATCACCCACGCCCTGCCGCAGATCATGGGCGTGGACGGCGCGGGCACGGTCGAGGCGTGCGGCCCCGGGGTGTCCGGCGTTGCCGCCGGCGACGCGGTGGTGATCTATCCCGGCCTGACCTGCGGCGCCTGCGAGTTCTGCCGGAACGGCGAGCCGGTGCTGTGCACGCGCATCCGCATCCTCGGCGAGCAGACCGACGGCACGCTCGCCGAACGGATCGCCGTGCCCGCCGGCAACCTCTTCCCGGTGCCGGCCGGCCTGTCGTTCGCGGAGGCGGCGACCCTGCCGACGGCCTATCTCACGGCCTGGCGCATGGTGGTGACGAAGGCGCGGGTGACGGCGGGCGACAGCGTGCTGATCTTCGGCGTCGGCGGCGGCGTGTCGCTGGCGGCGCTGCAGATCTGCCGGCTCCTGGGGGCGCGGACGATCGTCACCTCGGGCAGCGACGACAAGCTGGAGCGCGCGCGCGCGCTCGGCGCCGACGTCGCGGTCAACCACCGCACCGCCGACGTGGTCGCCGCGGTGATGGCGGCGACCGGCAAGCGCGGCGTCGACGTGGTGGTCGACAACGTCGGCCAGGCCACCTGGGGCTGGGGCATGCGCTCGGTGGTGCGCGGCGGCCGCATCGTCTGCTGCGGCGCGACCAGCGGCGCCCACCCCTCGGCCGACCTGCAGCGCCTGTTCATCCGCCAGATCCAGGTGATCGGCTCGACCCTCGGCAACCCCGCCGAACTGGCCGAGCTGCTGGCGTTCGTCGCCGAACGCGGCCTGCGCCCGGTGGTCGACCGGGTGTTCCCGCTGGAGGAGACGGCCGCCGCCCTCGATTACCTTGACGCCGGCCAGCATTTCGGCAAGGTGGTGGTGCGCATCGACGGATAGTCGGGCTGCAATATAGTGCGTGTCAGGCTACATTCCGTATTGCTGCGCATATCTGCTGGCACTATAATGCATGCTCCCAGCAAGAAGCCGCTGAGCGGAACCGGGCGGAACAAGGAGGAGCGCGCTGCCATGACCATCGACCGTCGCACCCTGTTGAAGGCCGGCGTCGCCGCCGGCGCCTTTGCCGGCATCGCCGGCGCCGCCGGGCTCCCCGGACGCCTGGTGCGGGCCGACACGGCGCCGTTGCGCATCGGCGCCATGATGCCGTTCACCGGGACCTACGCGGCGCTGGGCGAGGCGGGCGTCAACGGCCTCAAGCTGGCGCTGGAGATGAACGGCAACAAGCTGGGCGGCCGCCCGGTGGAGATCATCACCCTGGACGACGAGGCCGAGCCGTCGCGCGCCCCGGCCAACGCCAGCAAGCTCGTCAAGGGCGACAACGTCGACGTCCTGTTCGGCACGGTGCACTCCGGCGTCGCCATGGGCATGGTCAAGGTGGTGCGCGAGACCGGCACCCTGCTGGTCATCCCCAACGCCGGCGTCGGCGCCGCCACCGGCCCGCTGTGCGCCCCCAACATCTGGCGCACCTCCTTCTCCAACTGGCAGCCCGCCTTCCCCATGGGCAAGGTCGCCTACGACAAGGGCTACCGCAAGGCCGTGTCGATCAGCTGGAAGTACGGCGCCGGCGAGGAGGCGGTGGGCGGCTTCAAGGAGGCCTTCGAGGCGGCCGGCGGCGAGGTGGTCAAGGAGATCATGGTGCCGTTCCCCAACGTCGAGTTCCAGGCCAACCTGGCCGAGATCGCGGCGCTGAAGCCGGACTGCGTGTTCACCTTCTTCGCCGGCGGCGGGGCCGTGAAGTTCGTCAAGGACTACGCCGCGGCGGGCCTGAAGGACAGCGTGCCGCTGCTGGGGTCGGGCTTCCTCACCGAGGGCACCCTGCCGGCCCAGGGCGAGGCGGCGGAAGGGCTGCTGACCACCCTGCACTACGCCGACACCCTCGACATCCCGGCCAACAAGTCGTTCCGCGAGGCCTACAAGAAGGCCTTCGGCAAGGAGGCCGACATCTACGGCGTGCAGGGCTACGACGCCGGCCTGCTGCTGATCGCCGGCTTCGCCGCCGTGAAGGGCGATGCCGCCGCCAAGGCCGAGCTGTACGCCGCCATGGAGAAGGCCAGCATCGACTCGCCGCGCGGCGCCCTGACCTTCTCGCCCTCGCACAACCCGGTCCAGGACATCTACCTGCGCGAGGTGCGCGGCGGCCAGAACGTGGTGCTCGGCGTCGCCGCCCCGAAGCTGGCCGACCCGTCGCGCGGCTGCAAGATGAAGGCCTGATACCGACGTGCCCCCACCCTGCCCATGCTGACGCATGGGTCCCCTCCCTCCCCTGCGCGGCGGGGGAGGGAGAGGGTGGGGGCAAACCGCGTGTCTCAACGACGCAAGGCAAGGAGGCGGACCGGTGGACGCTGGTTTTCTGCTCGTCCAGGTGTTCAACGGCGTCCAGTACGGGCTTCTCCTGTTCCTGATCGCCAGCGGCCTGACGCTGATCTTCGGCATCATGGGCATCATCAACCTCGCCCACGGCGCCTTCTACATGCTGGGAGCCTACGTCGCCTACTGGGCGGCGGACATGACGGGCAGCCTGCTGCTCGCCATCCTGATCGCCGTGCCGGCGGTGGCCGCCTTCGGCTACCTGATCGAGCGGGTGCTGCTGGTCCACCTCTACGAGCGCAACCACCTCGACCAGGTGATGCTGACCTACGGGCTGATCCTGGTGCTCAACGAGCTGCAGCGCATCACCTGGGGCAGCGACGTGCACGGCGTCGCCATTCCGGACGCGGTCGGCGCCTCGATCCCGCTGACCGACACCCTGGCCTTCCCGGCCTACCGCATCGTCCTCACGGTGGTGTGCGCGGTGCTGGCGGCGGCGCTGTTCCTGATCATCCAGAAGACGCGCTTCGGCATGTGGGTGCGCGCCGGCGCCAGCAACCGCGAGATGGTGGCGGCGCTGGGCATCGACGTGAAGCTGCTGTTCGCCGTCGTCTTCGCCGCCGGGGCGGCGCTCGCCGGCTTCTCCGGGGCGATCGTGGCGCCGCTCTCGTCGGTCTATCCCGGCATGGGCGACGCGGTGATCGTCGTCAGCTTCGTCGTCGTGGTGATCGGCGGCATCGGCTCGGTCAAGGGGGCGCTGCTGGGGGCCCTGCTGATCGGGCTGGCCGACACCTTCGGGCGGGTGCTGCTGCCCGATTTCGCCAGCCTGCTGGTCTACGCGGTCATGGCCGGGGTGCTGCTGTGGCGGCCCAACGGCCTGTTCGCCCG
Organism: Azospirillum sp. ST 5-10; assembly: GCF_051225715.1. Taxonomy (NCBI): domain Bacteria; kingdom Pseudomonadati; phylum Pseudomonadota; class Alphaproteobacteria; order Rhodospirillales; family Azospirillaceae; genus Azospirillum; species Azospirillum sp. ST 5-10. Next base: position 9,910 of record NZ_JBPJSP010000040.1, on the reverse strand, counting down.
CGCCTGAACGGGGCCGGGCGATGCCTGAAAGGGAAGATGCGATGGGTTCTTCGTCGGGCCGCTGGCGCCGCGTGGCCGGCCTGCTCCTGCTGCTGGCGGCGCTGCTCGCCGTCCCGCTGGCCGGCACTCTGCTGCCGGACAACCAGAGCGAGTTCCTGGTCCAGCAGGTCACCACGGTCATGATCGCCGGGCTGCTGGCCATGAGCCTCGACCTGCTGGTCGGCGTCGTCGGGCTGGTCAGCCTCGGCCACGCCGCCTTCTACGGGCTGTCCGCCTACCTCCTGGTGCTGGCGACGCCGGAGTACGAGGCGCCGTCGCTCCTCACCACGGTGCCCCTGGCGGTCGCCGGCACCGCCGTGGTGGCGGCGGCGATCGGCGTCCTGGTGCTGCGCACCAGCGGCATCTACTTCATCATGGTGACCCTGGCGGTCGGCCAGATGCTCTTCTACCTCTTCAACGATTCCAAGATCGCCGGCGGCTCCGACGGCGTCTACCTCTTCGTCCGCCCGAACCTCACGGTCGGCGACGTCACGGTGCTCGACTTCGAGAACAAGCTGCACTTCTACTACGCCACCCTGGCCGCGCTGGCCGCCGCCTACGGCGTCCTGCGCATGCTGCTGGCCTCGCCCTTCGGCCAGGTGATCCGCGGCATCGGCATCAACGAGGGGCGCACCCGCAGCCTCGGCTACGACGTCTTCGCCTACAAGCTCGTCGCCTACGTCGTCGCCGCGACCCTGGCCGCCGTCGCCGGCGTGCTGGGCGCCTCGCAGTACGGCTTCGTCAACCCCACCATGCTGGGCTGGCACGCCTCGGGGACGGTGCTGGTGACCGTCATCCTCGGCGGCATGGGCACCCTGATCGGGCCGGTGCTCGGCGCCTTCGCGGTGGAGATCCTGCGCCACGTGCTGGAGCATCTGACCAGCCACTGGCTGCTGCCCTTCGGCGTGCTGATCATCCTCATGGTGCTGGCCCTGCCGGGCGGGCTGGCCGGGCTGCCGGCGCAGCTCGGCGCGCTGCGGCGGCGGCCGGCCGGCGGCCCGGCGCCGCGGCGCCCCGTCATGGCGCCGCCCGCCGCCATCCCCGCCCCGGAGACCGACCGATGAGAGCCGCGACCACCGTCCTGGAGGCCCGCGGCCTGACCAAGGCCTACGGCGGCGTCATCGCCGTCAACAAGGTCGACTTCACGCTGGCGGCGGGCGAGGCGCACGCGGTGATCGGCCCCAACGGCGCCGGCAAGAGCTCGCTCATCAACCTGCTGACCGGCCACATCGCGCCGTCGGCCGGCGCCATCACCTTCCACGGCCGCGCCATCGCCGGCCTGCCGCCGCACAAGGTGGCGCGCCTCGGCATCGGCCGCAGCTTCCAGAAGACCAACATCTACACGCGCCTCACCTGCTTCGAGAACTGCTGGCTGGCGGCGCAGGCGCGCCTGGCGCACTCCATGCGCTTCTTCCGCCCCGCCGCCAGCCGCCGCGACGTGCGGGGCCACGTCGAGGAGGCGCTGGAGACGGCCGGCCTGGCGCACCGCGCCGGCACGCCGGCGGCGGCCATGAGCTACGGCGAGCAGCGCCAGCTCGAGATCGCCATGGTGCTGGCGACCGGGCCGAAGATGCTGGCGCTCGACGAGCCGATGGCCGGCATGGGGCGCGAGGAGTCGGAGCGGGTGGTGCGGCTGCTGCTCGACCTGCGCACCCGCTACCCGCTGCTGCTGGTGGAGCACGACATGGACGCGGTGTTCAGCATCGCCCACACCCTGACGGTCATGGTCAACGGCCGGGTCATCGCCTCGGGGCCGACGCAGGAGGTGCGCAACAGCCGCGAGGTGCAGGAGGCCTATCTGGGCGACGGCGAGGAGGCGTACTGATGCGGACCGACGGCATGCCGATCCTGGTGGCGAAGGACCTCCACACCTTCTACGGGCCGAGCCAGGTGCTGCACGGCGTCGACTTCCGCGTCCACGCCGGCGAGACGGTGGCGCTGATGGGGCGCAACGGCATGGGCAAGACGACGACCCTGCGCTCGATCCTCGGCCTGGTGCGGCCGCGCAGCGGCCGGGTCGAGGCGTTCGGCGCCGACGTCACCAACGCCGCCACCCCGGCGATCGTGCGCCGCGGCATCGGCTACGTCCCCGAGGGGCGGGGCATCTTCGCCAACCTGTCGGTGCGCGAGCATCTGGTGATGGCGGCGCGCAAGGGCGCCGGCGGGCGCGCCGACTGGACCTACGAGCGGGTGCTGCACTGCTTCCCGCGGCTCGCCGAGCGCATCGACAGCCAGGCCACCACCCTGTCGGGCGGCGAGCAGCAGATGCTGTCGATCGGCCGGGCGCTGATGACCAACCCCGAGCTCCTCGTGCTGGACGAGGCGACGGAAGGGCTGGCGCCGCTGATCCGCAAGGCGATCTGGCAGGTGATCCGGGAGATCAAGGACACCGGCATCGCCACGGTGATCGTCGACAAGAACGTCGACGTGCTGCTGGGGCTGGTCGACCGCGCCACCATCATGGTCAAGGGCCGGATCGTCTACGACGCCCCCGCCGCCGCCCTGAAGGCCGACCCGGCCGCCCTGCGCACGCACATCGGGGTGTGAGGGAGGGCACGCGTCGGTCCCCCCTCCCGGCCTCCCCCCACTTTGCGGGGGGAGGAGTCGAGCCCTCCCCCGCGCAGTGGGGGAGGGTTGGGTGGGGGGCCGACGCGACCCCCCTACCGCGCCCCCACCGCCGGGGCGAAGCAGTCGGCGCACAGGGCGATCAGCTCGGCGGCGCAGTCGTCGACGCTGCGGCCCGAGGTCTCCAGCACCGCGTCGGCGCGGCCGTAGAAGCTGCTGCGCGAATCGAGGATGGCCTGGAGGTCGTCCATGGCGCGCTGCATGTGGCCTTCCATCGGCCGGGTGTCGCCCTGCTCGACGACGCGCTGCATGTGCTCCTGCGGGGTGGCGCGCAGCCACACGGTGAAGCAGGAGGACAGCAGCAGCTCGAAGGTCTCGGGCTCGGAGACGATGCTGCCGCCGGTCTCGATCACCGCGCGGGGGTGCTGGGCGACGGTCATCTGCAGGGCGTTCAGCTCGAGCCGCCGGTAGCCCTTCTGGCCCATGGCGATGAAGATCTCCGGCATGTCCATGCCGGCGGTCTGCTCGACCAGCGAGGTCAGGCGGATGTACGGCACGTGGTAGTGGCGGGCGAGGATGCGCCCCAGCGTCGTCTTGCCGGCACCGCGCAGCCCGATCAGGGCGACCCGCCCGGACGGCGCGCGGTGGCCGCCGTAGCGCAGCCGCAGCAACTGGTAGGCCGCCTTCTGCTCCTCGCGCGACAGCGATTCCAGCAGGCGCTTGGCCATCGCCAGCTCCGGGTTCTCCTCGCGCGGCTCCTCCAGCAGGCTGGTGATGTCGGTGTCCATGGTCTGCGCCAGGCTCCACAGCACGTTGACGCTGACGTTGGCCTGGCCGGTCTCCAGTTGCGCCAGATAGCGCTCCGACACGCCGGACAGCTCCGAGAGGACCCGGCGCGACATGCCGCGGCGCGCCCGCTGCCGGCGCACGCTCTCGCCGAGGCGGTGCGCCAGCTCGGTGAGCTGCGCCGGCGTCGGCGGGGCCGGATCGCTGGCGGCGGGCTCGGTCGCGGCATCGGGTCGGCGCTTGGCCATCAGGCTTCCTCGGGACGGGGACTGAACGGACTCATTTAGCATGTCCACCGGGGCGCGGAAGCCCCGATTTGGCCCGGCGGCACGGCCAAATCGGGGGGCGCTCCAACGTTTCTGCATTATACTGCAGAAAACCACCGCTGAGAACGATTCTCAGCGGGGTTTCGGCGCGCTGAACATGCATTATTATGCTTCCGACCGAGTTTCGCATGCGCTATAATACGCCCTGCGCGCTTCCGGGGGAATCCGGAGCCGCCCGATATCGTCGCTGACAGCAGGGGCGGGCATGTCGAAAGACGCATTCAAGACGCTGGTGCGCTCGGTGACCGACCGCATCGCCGGCCGGCCGCTCGACGGCGGGCTGGAGACCTTCCTCAACGAGACCTTCCCGCCGGACGGCCGGACCTTCCAGGACATCGAGGCGATGTGCCGGCAGGGCGCCGACGAGGGCTGGATGTGCGAGCGCGAGCACGGTGGCATCCGCTTCGGCCGGGTGCTCGCGGCCGATCCCGAGCTCGCCGGCTTCAGCGTCGACGTGGTGCGCATGGCCGACGTGGAGGGCCCGCACCACCGGCACCCCGACGGCGAGATCGACATGGTGATGCCGATCACCCCGGACGCCCGCTTCGACGGCACGCCGCGGGGATGGAAGGTGTACGGCCCGGACAGCGCGCACCGGCCCACGGTGAGCGAGGGGGCCGCGTACGTCCTGTACCTGCTGCCGGGCGGCAAGATCGAGTTCACCCGGTAAACCGGGGCCAAGAGGGGAGGGGACACGGTGAGCGAATCCGAGGCCGGGGCGGCGGCGCCGTCCGGCAGTCTGCCGCGCGAGTTCAACGCGGTCGACCTCTTCATCCATCGCCACGCCGCGGCCGGACGCGGCGATGCGCCGGCGGTGATCGACGACGGCGGCCGCTACAGCTACGCCGAGCTGGGCGAACGGGTCGACCGCTTCGCCAACCTGCTGCGCGCCCAGGGGGTGGCGCTGGAGGAGCGGGTGGCGCTCTGCCTGCTCGACACCATCGACTTCCCGACCGCGTTCTGGGGCGCCATCCAGGCCGGCGCCGTGCCGATCCCGCTGAACACCCTGCTGACCACCAAGGACTACGACTACATGCTGCGCGACAGCCGCGCGCGGGTGCTGGTGGTCAGCCAGCCGCTCTACGAGAAGGTGGCGCCGGTGCTGGGCACCCTGCCGTGCCTGCGCACGGTGATCGTCTCGGGCGACGACGCCGGCGGCCACGAGCGCCTCGACACGCTGCTCGCCGCCGCGCCGGCGACCCGGGAGGTCGCCTGCACCACCTGCGACGACGTGGCGTTCTGGCTCTACTCCTCGGGGTCGACCGGGGCGCCCAAGGGGACGATGCACCTGCACCGCAACCTGGTCGCCACCGCCGAGAGCTTCGGCCAGGGCGTGCTCGGCCTGCGCCCCGACGACGTGCTGTTCTCCGCGGCCAAGCTGTTCTTCGCCTACGGCCTCGGCAACGGCATGACCTTCCCGTTCTACGCCGGGGCGGCCGCCGTGCTGATGGCCGAGCGGCCGACGCCGGACAGCATCACCCGGGTGATCGCCGCCCAGCGCCCCACCGTGTTCTTCGGCGTGCCCACCCTGTACGCCTCGATCCTCGCCGCGCCGCCGGAGATCCTGGAGCGCCGCTCCGACCGGCTGCGGCTGTGCGTCTCGGCCGGCGAGGCCCTGCCGGAGGACGTCGGCCGGCGCTGGGAGCAGCGGTACGGCGTGCCGATCCTCGACGGGCTCGGCTCCACCGAGATGCTGCACATCTTCCTCTCCAACCGCCGCGGCGACGTGCGCTACGGCACGTCGGGCCGGGCCGTGCCCGGCTGCCGGGTCAAGGTGGTCGACGACGAGGGGGCCGAGGTGCCGGTGGGCGAGCTGGGCGAGCTGGTGGTGAGCGCGCCGTCCGCCGCCATCGGCTACTGGAACCAGCGGGAGAAGTCGCTGAAGACCTTCCGCGGCCCGTGGACCCACACCGGCGACAAGTACTACAAGGACGCCGACGGCTATTTCCACTACGCCGGCCGCATCGACGACATGCTCAAGGTGTCGGGCAACTGGGTGTCGCCGACCGAGGTGGAGAGCACCCTGATCTGTCATCCCGCGGTGCTGGAGGCGGCGGTGATCGGCAGCGACGACGGCAGCGGCCTGGTCAAGCCCAAGGCCTACGTGGTGCTGAAGAACGGCGACGCCGGCTCCGACGCGCTGCGCCAGGAGCTGCAGCAGTTCACCAAGTCGCGCCTCGCCCCCTACAAGTACCCGCGCGAGATCGTCTTCATGGAGACCCTGCCCAAGACCGCCACCGGCAAGATCCAGCGCTTCAAGCTGCGGGCGCTGGAGGAGGACGTGCATGCCGCCCCGTGACGCCGCGGGCATCCTCGACGTCGCCGGCGCCGCCCTGGAGTACCGCTGGATCGCCCCCGCCGGCCGCGACCGGCCGGTGCTGGTCTTCCTGCACGAGGGGCTGGGCTGCGTCGCCCTGTGGAAGGACTTCCCCGACCGGGTCGCCGCGGCGACCGGCTGCGGCGCGCTGGTCTACAGCCGCGCCGGCTACGGCCGCTCCTCGCCGGTGCCGCTGCCGCGGCCGCTGCGCTACATGCACGACGAGGGGCTGGAGACCCTGCCGGCGCTGCTCGATCTGCTGGACCTGCGCGACGTCGTGCTGGTCGGCCACAGCGACGGCGGCTCGATCGCGCTGATCCACGCCGGCAGCGGCGCCGCCGACCGGGTGATCGGCCTGATCCTGGAGGCGCCGCACGTCTTCAACGAGGACGTCTGCGTCGCCAGCATCGCCCAGGCCGCCGAGGCCTACCGCGAGGGCGGGCTGCGCGCCAAGCTGCAGCGCCTGCACGGCGACAACGTCGACGTCGCCTTCTGGGGCTGGAACGGGGCCTGGCTCGATCCCGGCTTCCGGCACTGGACCATCGAGGAATACCTGCCGGGCGTGCGCGTCCCGGCGCTGGTCATCCAGGGCCGCGACGACGAGTACGGCACGGACGCCCAGTACCGCGCCGTCGCCGCGCAAAGCGGCGGGCCGGTGGAGCTGCTGATCCTCGACCGCTGCGGCCACTCCCCGCACCGCGACCAGGCCGACGCGACCCTGGCCGCCATGGACCGGTTCATCCGTGCCCTCGCCTGAGCGGCCGCCCGCGACAAGGAGCATCGCCATGAGACTGCAGAGCTATCTCGCCGGCCGCTGGCAGGACGGCGCCGGCGCCGGCACGCCGCTCGTCGACCCGGTGACGGGGGAGGAGCTGGCGCGGGCGAGCGGCGACGGCCTCGACCTCGCCGCGGCGCTGGCCCACGCCCGCGACGTCGGCGGGCCGGCGCTGCGCCGCCTCACCTTCGCCGAGCGGGGCCGCCTGCTGGCCGACGTCGCCGGCGTGCTGGCCGACCAGAAGGCGCGCTACGCCGAGATCGCGCTGCGCAACTCCGGCAGCACGGCCGGCGACAGCGCCTTCGACATCGACGGCGGCATCGGCACCGTGAAGTACTACGCCGGCCTCGGCCGCAGGCTGGGCGACGCCCGCGTGCTGGCCGAGCCGGGCGACGAGCAGCTCACCCGCGACGAGGCGTTCCGCGCCATGCACCTGTGGACGCCGGTGCACGGCGTCGCCGTCCACATCAACGCCTTCAACTTCCCCTCCTGGGGCCTGTGGGAGAAGGTGGCGGTGGCGCTGCTGGCCGGCGTGCCGTGCCTCGCCAAGCCGGCGACCGCCACGGCGTGGCTGGCCCACGAGATGGTGCGCGACGTCGTCGCCGCCGGCGTGCTGCCGGACGGCGCGCTGTCGCTGCTGTGCGGCGGCGGGCGCGACCTGATGGACCATCTGCGCCCGGGCGACGTGGTCGCCTTCACCGGCTCGGCCGACACGGCGGCGCGCCTGCGCGCCCACCCCAACGTGATCCGCTCCACCATCCGCTTCGCGGTCGAGGCGGACAGCCTGAACCTCTGCTGCCTCGGCCCCGAGGTGACGCCGGACGACCCGGAGTTCGCCCTCTTCGTGCGCGAGGTGGTGCGCGAGATGACGGTGAAGGCCGGCCAGAAATGCACCGCCATCCGCCGCGTGCTGGTGCCGCGCCGGCACCTCGACGCGGCGGTGGCGGCGCTCGGCGCGGCACTCGCCAAGGTCGTCGTCGGCGACCCGCGCGACCCGGCGGTGACCATGGGCCCGCTGGTGAGTGCGGCGCAGCAGGCGGCCGCCCGCGACGGCCTGGAGCGCCTCGCCGCGGAGACCCGCGTCGCCGTCGACGGCGGGCCGGCCGTGCCGGCGTCCGGCTGCTTCGTCGGCCCGACCCTGCTGGTCTGCGACGCGCCGCGCCAGGCCCGCGCCGTGCACGAGGTGGAGGTGTTCGGGCCGGTCGCCACCGTGATGCCGTACGACGACGCGGACGACGCGGTGGACCTCGCGCTGCGCGGCGGCGGCTCGCTGGCGGCCTCGCTGTTCAGCCGCGACGAGGGCTTCGCCGCCGATTTCACGCTCGCCATCGCCGCCGCCCACGGCCGGGTGCTGATCGTCGACGAGTCCGTCGGCAAGACCCACTCCGGCCACGGCGTGGTGATGCCGCAGTGCGTCCACGGCGGCCCCGGCCGCGCCGGCGGCGGCGAGGAGCTGGGCGGCCTGCGGGGCCTGCGCCTCTACCTGCAGCGCACGGCGGTGCAGGGCAGCCGCGGCCGCCTCGCCGCGCTGGCGGCGCGCGCCGCCGTGGCGACGCTGTAGGCGCGGCGCGGCGGCGCACGGCTACGGCGGGCTGTTCGGGCTGACACCGCCGAGCCGAAACTCTGACACACGTTTGTCCCCACCCTGACCCTCCCCCGCTTCGCAGGGGAGGGAACCGGAGCCCTCCCCTGCGAAGCGGGGGAGGGAGGGGACCCGCGGCGCAGCCGCGGGGAGGGTGGGGGCAGGAGGTGTGTCAGCCATTCCGCTCGACGGTATGATTTCCTAGGCGGGAGGGCTCAGCCGGGGTCATCCCCCGCCGGGGGCGGGGCGTCGGGAGCCTGGTCGAGCACGGCCAGGAAGTCCGCCTGCCGCCCCTGCGCCGCCTCGTTGCGCAGGTAATCCAGGGTCATCACGCTGGCCATCTTCTCGGCGGCGGCGCTGGCGATGAACTGGTTGACCGACACGCCGTCGCGGGCGGCCAGTTCCTTGATCGCGCGGTGCACGGACTCCGGCAGGCGGATGGTCAGGGCGGTCATGGGAGCGTCTCCGGAAGGTGCCGGGAGGGGGCAATCGACGCCGACGAGTCCCGCAGGCACCAAGGCCCTCCGGCACCCCTGCGGTCGCGTCAGGCGGCGAACCGGATCGTCGAGGCGATCTCGTCAACGGGCATGATGAGGCGGCCGTCGGCGTCCCGCTCGATCAGGCCAAGCTCTTCCAGCGCCGTGACGTCCTCATGGACGCGCTTCACGTCCCGGCCCAGGTCGCGCGCCAGCGCCCGGATGCTCTCGGCCGGCGTGCGCCGCAGGTGGCGCAACAGGTCGTAGCGCTTCGGCGTCAGGACGGCGCGCAGCGCCGCCCAATCCTCGAAATAGAGCCGGTCGGTCGGCTCGATCGCCTCTCCCGCCTCGGCCGCCTTCCAGGCGGCGGCCACCTCGGCCGCGGCCCGCGCCAGCGCGCTTTCGGTGACGCTGATCTCCCGCTTAACCATGGTCTCTCCTCCACGCGGCGACGGCTTCCAGGACATCGGCCAGCAACGACTCCACGCCCGAGAAGTGGTAGGGCTCCTCACGGCCGTCCACGTGCCGGAGATCGCCCTTGCCCCACTCGTTGTCGAAGCCGATCACGCGCCGGCCGTCAACGATGTAGGCCAGCCGGTATGTGAAGCCGTGCGTCGTCGGCGGCACCGGTTGCGGCACTCGCCAGACCACCATCTCGGCGAAATCCCGGTCCCCGAAGACGACCCGGCGGCGGATCACGAGTGTCGCCCGCATGCCGGTATGCTGCGAAAAGACCCGTGTTGGCGTCAAGCGCCATCCATCCGTGGGGCCGCGGTCCGCGGTCATGTCCACAACAAGTCATACTGTAGTAAAATTGCCGCTTAGAGATAATGAGCGCCCACCGCGGGCACATATACAGGCGGCAACAGCCGTCCTCTCAGTTGATTGTCTGCACCTAAGCGGGCGGCTGACGACCCACTCTGTCAGTCAAGGCTTGGCGCGCTTTATCGGCTTTCAGAGAAGCGAGGTAATTGCTCACGGGGTTGGCGAAAAGGGTTGCCGCGGGGCTCGGAATATGAGTCAACGTGTGGATGGAGAAGCCGC